>JAQVAJ010000062.1 GCA_028690885.1 Clostridia bacterium | reverse complement strand
AATCAAATTACTATGTTTTGTATGTTACAACAGGGAAGGAAGAGTATATATGCAACATAATTAAAAAACGTTTTGGATCTCATGCTTTTGAACCTTTTTCTTTTAAAAAAAATGTAAGCATCAAGAATGGAATAATCAATTCTTATAAAACAAATAATTATCATTCAGTCATTAGCAGTTCAAAAGAGAGTTTGGTTCAACTTACAAGAATGGCATTTAAAATGGCTTTAGTAAATTATTTAAAAAATTTGGGTTATTATTCATTACATACTGCAGCAGTTGTTAAAAATAACAACATATATTTAATATTAGGCGGTGCAAGAACAAGTAAAACGACAATTTTTATGAATCTAGTATTAAATGGATATGAAGCAATAAATGATGATTTAATATTTCTTAGAAAAATTTCTAGTGGAGTTGAAATAAAATACATAAAAATGCTTCCAAGCGTTAGAGAAGGTAGTTTGAGGTATATTCATGGGATAAATAAAATCAACTTAAAAGAATCGAAAAGAGGATTTTCAGATGAGTATTTTATTGATGTATGGGATATTTTTGATTCAAAAGATCAACAATCAAGTACACTTTTAGGGAAAAATATTAAAGCTGTAATTTTACCAGAATATGGTTATAACAAAATGAAAATTTGTAATGCGGATGATGAGTATTTCAAAAAAAAGCTAGTAAAATCATTAAGTGGTTTTCAAAAAATTGAAATATCAAATAATTTGTTAGATATAATGAATTTACTATTAAATAAACCAATTTATAAGTTAGAATTGTCAGAAAATATGAATGAATTTGAGAATAATTTCTCAAAATTTTTTAATGAAATATAGGATTTAAAAAAAGGGGTTATTAATGACTTATAAAAAAAGTGAAAATAATGTATGTGAAATATTTAGAATTGTTTATAAATCCGGATTACTTTCATCAACTTTTATTGCAATGATTATTTTCTTGACTGGTATTGTTCCAATTATCCAAGTAGTAGTATATGCTAAGTTTCTTGATGATGCGATTTTATTAATAAGTAGTGATTTGAATATTACATTTATGTATAATTCTTTCATGTTGATTATTATTCTTATCTCATACCAATGGATTTCTAATGAACTAAATAAATTATTTTGTGTTAAACTTGAGATTAAAATAAGAGAAAATTATAGAATTAAGATTGTAAATAAAATTTCTAGATTAGAATATAAGTATATAGAAAATAAAGAAACATGTGAATTAATTTCAAGAATTATGCAGAATCCTGAAAGTGTAATTAAAAATGCATATTTGAATATTTTAAATATAATCTCTTTGTTCATAAGAATATTGGGAGTTTTAGCTATTCTACTTGCGCAAGTTTGGTGGGCTGCAGTTTTGATTGTGATGATTTCAATTCCGCTTTTTATTCTTGCAAATAAAAGTGGAAAATCAAATTATGAAGCAAATCGTGAAGCTACCAAATTTAGAAGAAAACATGAATATTTGTCAGAAATTTTATCAAATAGGGATTCAATTAACGAACGTGAATTATTTGGTTTTAGTAAATACATAAACCAAGAATGGTACAATAACTATGAAAAAGCAAGAGAAGTAGAGCTAAAAACACAAATTAAATGGTTCATAAAATTGAAGAGTGGAAGTATTATTACAACAGTTTTATCAATAATAATAATTTTCATTTTATTAAAACCTGTTATTGAAGGAACAATTTCAATAGGGATGTATATTTCATTAGTAAGTGCTGTATTTGGAATGATTCAAATAATGTCATGGAAACTTACTTGGTACTTTGATTTATTGGCTAAAAACAATGAATATATTAATGATACACGATCATTGTTTAGACTAGCAAGTATAGATGATACTAATGATGAAAGAGATATAAAGGAATTCAAATTTTCATCAATAGAATTTAAAAATGTTAGTTTTAGATACCCAAACTCTAATTTTTATGTTTTGAAAGATTTATCTTTTAAAATAGAGGAAGGTAAGCATTATTCTTTCGTAGGAATTAATGGTGCAGGTAAGACAACTATTACCAAATTAATGACAGGATTATATACAGAATTTGAAGGTAATATATTGATAAATGATGTAAGTATTAGAGATTATTCGAAAGAAAGTTTAAAATCTATATATTCAATTGTATATCAAGATTTTGCAAAATACTGTATAACAATAAAAGATAATATTTTAATTTCTGATTTGAGTAATACAGAAAATGAGAAATTATTGAGTGAAATATTGTTAAATTTAGATTTGAACGAACTAGTTATGAAAGCACCAAGTGGTTTGAATACACCTTTAGGTAAAATTAAAATGAATGGAATTGATATTTCAGGAGGTGAGTGGCAAAGAATAGCAATGGCTAGAGCAATGTATAATAAAGGTGTAGTAAGAATTCTAGATGAACCAACAGCTGCACTAGATCCAATTAGTGAAAGTAACTTATATGAAAAATTTGAAGAAATAAGTAAAAATAAAACTACTATTTTTATTAGCCATAGATTAGGTTCAACAAGACTAGCTGATATAATTTTTGTTTTAGATGGTGGTAAAATTATTGAATCGGGTAGTCATAATGAATTAATGATATTAAATGGTTTGTATAAAAAAATGTTTAGTGCACAAAGGAGTTGGTATAAATGATAAATGAAAAAAATTCGTTCTTAATGATAATAAAAAAATTATACCCAATAATATTTAGAGCTGCTCCTGTTTTATTTATTTTGTTTAACATCACAGCTATTGCGCATGGTGTATCTTTTGTAATTATTACAATTTATACTCAAAAATTCTTTGATTCAATAACTAATTTATTAGCAGAAAAAACAGAAATTACAAATGTAATAATAGCAGGTTTATTATTAGGAGTCGCTGTGGTTTTTTCGCAATTATTGAATGGATTTCATAATTTTATGTATACTCCTGTGGATACAAAAATTGAGGGAAAATTAAGATTTTTAATACATCAAAAAATTTCTTCACTTTATCCGATATCATTTGAGGAACCTGAAACACTAGATAGTATTAATAAAGCAAAAAATGGAATGAGTAATAGTACAGAATTAGTATTTCAAGTAACAAATATTTTTACATTTTATATTCCATATTGTATATTTCTAAGTTTGTATTTATTTAACTTAAATAAAATACTGGCAATATCATTATTTCTTATTTTTATACCACTTTTAGTTACTCAATTTATTAGAAGTATTACATATTCAAAGCTTGAAGATGATATAGCACCTATAAGAAGAGAATATGAATATTATGAAAAATGCATATATGATAAGGAATATTTTAAAGAGACACGATTATTAAATGCAACGAATTATTTCATTAGTTTATATAAGGATTCTTTAATTTTATTAGGGAAGAAAATCTTTAGAACAGAGGCAAGGACAATATCATTTGAGTTGTGTATGAGGATTATAACTTTATTAGGATACTTAGGAGTTCTGATTTTATTAACAAAAACTTTACTAGCTGGTGATATTGGTGTTGGTGCTTTTGCTGCTGTTTTTTCATCTGTTTCAGAAATGTTTGGAATGATTGAAGAGATAGTATGTAGACATATTGGAGATATGTCAAAAAATTTAGGTTCGGTAGCAAATTTTGTTAATTTTTTAGAACTACCAGAAAAAAAACAAGATGATAAATTACTTAGAGTTAGTAATGGTATTCATATAAATGATATTTCATTCATTTATCCTGGTTCAAATGTTAATGCTATATCAAATATTACTTTAGATATAAAATGTGGAGAAACGGTAGCAATTGTTGGAGAAAATGGATCTGGCAAAACGACATTAGCAAAACTTATTATTGGAATATTCAATCCAACAATTGGCAATATTTATTATGATGATTGCAATATTAAAAATTATTCAAAGAATGCTGTATATTCATCAATAACAAGTGTCTTCCAAAATTATCAAAAGTATAAACTATCCTTAGAAGACAACATAACTATTAGTGATCTGTCATATAACAATTCGAATTGTAGTATGCTTGATGAAATATTGAAAGTTACTGAAATTAATTCATTGAATGATATTTATACTGAAGGACTAAAAACAATATTGTCAAAAGAATTTGGTGGAATAGATATATCTATTGGTCAATGGCAAAAAGTGGCAATTGCAAGAGGATTATACAAAAAACACAACATTATTGTATTAGACGAACCTACCTCATCAATTGATCCTGTTGAGGAGGTAAAAACTTATGAAAAATTTATAAATTTATCAAAGAATAAAACAGCAATTATTATTACGCATAGACTTGGTTCAGCAAAAAGAGCAGACAGAATAGTAGTACTAGAGAAAGGTAAAATAATAGAACAAGGAACTCATGATACTTTATTAAAAAATGGGCAAAAATATGCAAAAATGTTTAGAGCACAAGCGAAATGGTATTCTTAAGTTAAAAATATTGGAGGTTAAATGAATACATTAAGAGAACGAACCATAGAATTTGTAAATAGTTTGATGAGTGAAAACGACGATAAATATGAGTATTATAAATTATTTAACATTTTAACAATTCTTGATTATAAAAAGTATAACGAAGAAAAGTTTAAAAAAATTTATTTTAGTTTAATATATTATTATAAAACAAAGTTTATTACAATGAAAGAGGAATATTTCAGTATTGTAAGCAAGTTAAGTGAAAATAAAATTAAAATTGTTTCATTCAAAGGATTTCCTTTATATTTTGACATATATGGAAACAACATAAGGGTTTTTAATGATTTTGATTTTTTATATAAAAGGGATGAGTTAAAAAAAGTACTAGATGTATTTGAAAGGTTAGGGTATAAAGTCAAAATTGGAAATGTAATTAGAGAAATAAGTGAGTTAAAATTGCCGATAAATGAAAATATTTATCATATATCACTCATTAAGGAAAATTCAGAAAAAGAAGTTTTTCTAGTTGAATTGCATCAAAATTTACTAAAAAAGGATTTAGGAATTAGTTTAAATGAGAATGACATGTACAATAGAGCAATACCAAGAGTGTATGAAAAACATGAAGTATATGTTTTTGAGTTTTATGATAGATTAATATACTTAATTTTACACTTAAGTAAACACTATAAACACTATATAAATCAAATAATATCCAGTTCAAAATTTGATTTAAAAAAGCATTATTTCATAAATTTAACTCAAATATTTGAAATTGCTATGTTGATAAAAACAAATAAAAGTATTTGTTATAATGAGTTGCTAAAAAGAACCATTTATTATAATGTATGCAATGAGGTTTTTTTCGTTTTTAAGATAATAAATTATATATATAATGGAATAGTTGATGAAAA
Organism: Clostridia bacterium; assembly: GCA_028690885.1. Classification (GTDB taxonomy): domain Bacteria; phylum Bacillota; class Clostridia; order DUPQ01; family DUPQ01; genus DUPQ01. The sequence continues at coordinate 2,099 of JAQVAJ010000062.1, read as the reverse complement.
AACCTTAAAATTATTTAATGATAAAATATATTACGATAAATCAATAGTAATTAATGAAATTTTTTATGATTTAATCCAAGAAAATTGTTTAGATCTAATATTTATGAATATAAAAAAAATTACAATTGATTTTATCAATAAAAGAGTTATAAATGATGTAAGTAAGTTGAAATGTATAAAAATTGATGAAAAGGCTTTCTTGGAGTATATTAATGAGTTTAACAATAAAAAACTTAATGAAAAACTTCAAATAAATTCGAATGAAAGCATTTTAATTTCAGAGTATTTCTCGATTAAACAAATAGAAGAAAAAACGTTATTGATTGTAAAAAGTGAAATTCAAGAATGTAAATTAATGGATTTTCTTTATAATTGCTATTGGAATGAAGAAAATTTTTATATACATTTATATAATGATTGTGAAGTGATTAATTATGCAATAAATTTTACTATTACTACAGTAGATAAAAATGTAAATAGACTATTACATAAATTCAGAATAGAAATTAATAATAATTATATAAAAAAGTATGAAGTTGATTATATAACAAAAAATGAGATAGATTATAAGGATAATAAAATATGCATTATACTTAAAAAAAAACATTTGGTTATTAAAATTACAAATTATTTTTCACTACTAAAAGTTAATAATAAAGCATTATTTAAAATTTCAATAGAAAATGATAGGTATTATTTTTTATATGATAAATTATCTTATGACTCAATGTATCACAATAAGTTATTATTATACAAAAAATAAATTATAAAGCATAGAATTTGGGGAGGTATTTAAAGATTATAAGAATTCCGATAAGTATTTATATAATATATATGATAGAGGTGTTATTAAAAAAAATAGCATATTTAGTTGATAAGATAAGAGTTAAATTATTTAGGTTTGAGGAACAAGTGTTTGAAAAAAAATATAATTTAACAACAATTAAACATGAAAGGGGAAGCACCAAAAAAGAATATAGAGGGTATGCTCCAACTCCAATTAGGATATTAAAATTAACACTCGAAAGAATTAACATCAATGAAAATGACATTTTTATTGATATTGGTTCAGGAAAAGGTAGAGTTATAATATTTGCTGCATTATATAATTTTAGGAAAGTTATTGGCTTAGAACTAATAAAAGAGTTTCATGAAGACGCAAAACTTAATATTGAACGATTCAAATTATCTGAAAATATTAGAGATAAAATAGAGTTAGTGAATGATGATGTGTGTAATTATGTTATTAATGATGATACTACAATTTTTTATTTTGCGAATCCATTTTCAATTCAAATATATTCAAAAGTTTTTGATAAAATATACAATTCATATATCAATAATAAAAGATTAATAAAAATTATTATATATAGACCAGTATTATTAGTAAAATTATATATTGAAAAAATTGAGTGGTTAAGGCTTATTGATGTTATAGAAGATAATACAATAATGTATGGAAAAGACTATCAAGTTCATATATATGAAATAAATGAAAAGTGAAACTGTATTAATGAACAGTGTAAGTTAGTTGGATTTACGCCACTTTCTTAAACAATTTTTTCAGGGTATCAGTTCTGTATGCGATTGGGCACATATATCTCAATGATGAATGTATTCTGTAGTTGTTGAACCAGTTGACATATTCCATGAATTCTGGTTACGATCTTTCCAATGTCTTAAACCAATTACCTTTCACAAACTCCGTCTTAACTATTATGAATGTTGCTTCAGTAACCACATTGTCATATGGGCTGTCTTTCATAATTAATGATCTTCATATGCCGAATTTTTCAAGAGTTACATCTATTATGCTGTGCTTAACTCACTACCGCTGTAGTATTGAATATCTATATGTCTGACAGGTTCCCTTTGACCATTGAGAGTGCTTTGAACACGAGTCTGGTATCCTTGTTAGCTCCCTGTACCCTATGATTTCCCTGTTGTAAAGGTCTACCACTACACATATGTAGTTACATCTCATCCCAGCTCTTACTTTTGTAAGGTCGCTTACTATTACGTTCCTATATGACCGATTATTGAAATCCCTCTGAATCATATTAGCTGTCTCTACTGCATTACAGGTGCTTCTCTGAGGA
>JAQVAJ010000061.1 GCA_028690885.1 Clostridia bacterium | reverse complement strand
AGGGTAATATATTCCTGTATTTAGTTAGATATAATAAACAGGTTAGTTTAATATACATAATTTACTATTGACACTGACGCTACGTAATGCTTTATACTATGAAAGAGGATGAAGAGTATGAAGCTTACTGTTAAAAAAACTGCTGCACTTGCAGACATAAGTATAAGGACACTGCACTATTATGATGAAATAGGATTGTTAAAGCCATCAGATATATCAACATCAGGATACAGGCTGTATGATGATGAAGAAATAAACAGGCTGATGCAGATATTATTTTTCAAAGAATTAGGATTTTCTTTAAAGGATATATCAGATATGATGTCAAATCCTGATTATGACAAAAATGAAGCTTTAAAAAAACATAAGCAGCTGCTTATACTGAAAAAAGAACATATAAGCAGACTGATTATGCTTACTGAACAAGCTATGGAGGGAAAGGTAATGGAAAAGGATGCAGAAAAAATTCAGCAATACGAAAAAATAAAAGAACAATATGCAAATGAAGCAAAACAGAAATGGGGAAAGACTGATGCATATAATCAATCTTTAAAGAAACACGATTCATACAACAGTCAGGACAAAATAAAAATGATGAAAGAATCAGAAGAAATATTCAAGTCTTTTGCACAGAGCAGAAATCTTGATCCGAAAGATGAAAAAGTTCAAAACCTGGTTAAGAGATGGCAGGATTATATAACAAAATATTCATATGACTGCACAAAGCAAATTCTTTCAAGTTTAGCTGTTATGTATACAGAAGATGAAAGATTTAAAGCTAATCTAGATAAATATGGAGAGGGTACAGCAAAGTTCATGTCTGAGGCAATAATGATATATTGTAAAGACTGATAAGACTTTTTGTATTGGAACTTAGCGTTTTATACATTTATATTTTTTTTATATATTTGTTATTAATCACTCATCAGAAACAGGGAAATCAGGAAATAAAAATAAATATTGACTTACTAAGAAAAAGTGCTACTATTATCGTAAAATGCGGCTTACAGCTGCAATTTTTTATGGAGGTAATTAGTGTCGACAGCAATCGATATAGGGTCAGTAACATGCATTACTATGATACTTGCAGTTTTATTTAAACCGCAGGTTAAAATAAGAAGGATATTTATTGATACATACTGGCCTATTGCAATGATTGGAGCTTTTCTTTTAGTTATTTTTAAGTCAATCAGTTTTAAAGAAGCAGTTTTGGGGCTTACTGCAGATACTGCGATAAATCCTATAAAAATACTTGTCTTATTCTTGTCCATGACTATATTATCTATATTTCTTGATGAGGCAGGGTTCTTTCATTATCTTGCAAATGCTACACTTAAAAAAGCAGAATCCAGCCAATTCATGCTTTTTACTTATTTATATCTTACTGTTTCTGTACTTACTATATTCACTTCTAATGACATAATAATTCTTACCTTCACTCCCTTCATATGCTATTTCACTAAAAATGCAAATATATCAGCTATACCATATCTTGTAGCGCAATTTGTTGCAGCAAACACATGGAGCCTTATGCTGGTTATCGGAAATCCTACTAATATATATCTTGCGACATCATATAATATAAGTTTTATTGAATATAGTAAAGTTATGTTACTACCAACTTTAGCAGCAGGAATTACCGCATTTTTGGTTTTATGGCTTATATTTAAAAAACAGTTGAAAAAAGAAATCAGCCCGTCAATAGAAAAAATTAAGATATCGGATAAGCCTTCATTGATTATCGGACTGATACATCTTGGATTATGTACTTTGTTACTAGTGTTGTCTTCATATATTAATATTGAAATGTGGCCTGTTTCTCTAGGTTTTGCTGTTAGTCTTTTCGTATGTATTGCAGTATCCAAACTGATTCAGAAAAAGAAACTTGCAGTTCTAGTTTCTTGTATAAAAAGAGCACCATGGCAGCTTGTCCCTTTCGTTATATCCATGTTCGTGATTGTTCTTGCTTTGGATAAATACGGAATTACTGACGATATATCAGGATTTTTAGGTATAAATAATGTTATATACAAATACGGTCTTAGTTCTTTTATAACTGCTAATCTCATAAATAACATTCCTATGAGCGTCTTATACAGCTCAATAGCCGAAAACCTTCCATTGTCTTTGGTAAATAGGGGAGTGTATGGAGCTATAATCGGTTCAAACATAGGAGCTTTTTTAACACCAGTAGGAGCATTAGCTGGAATAATGTGGACATCTTTACTTAAAAAGCATGATATAAAATATACTTTTGCTGATTTTATAAGATATGGGATTGTAATCTCAGTTCCAACAATATTTGCTTCACTTTTTGTGTTGGACATTGTACTCAAATAATCTATCATTTTAGGCATATTGCATGATATACTTAAGTTAATGATATTGATGGAGGAGCTATTTTGATTTACACAGTTACAATAAATCCAGCGGTAGATTATACGATAAAAATACCAGAACTGGTACTGGGAAAAGTCAATAGAAGTGAAAAAGAAGAATACTTCTTTGGAGGCAAAGGGGTTAATGTTTCCATTGTTCTTCACAATCTTGGAATAAAGAGTATTGCATTGGGTTTTATTGCAGGTTTTACCGGGCAGTTCGTACGCCAGGGCATATATTCATTAGGTATAAAAAATGACTTTATTGATCTTCCATCTGGAATGACAAGAATTAACGTAAAAATTAAGGCGGACAAAGAGACTGATATAAATGCGGTCGGGCCGGTTATACCAAAAGATTCCATTGAACTTTTATGCAAAAAAATAGAAAAGGTAAAAGACAATGACTTTCTTGTTCTTGCAGGAGCAGTTCCAAATAATGTAGATGAGCAAATTTATTCTGATCTATTATCTCATCTGAAAGCCAAAAATGTGCATGTAATAATTGATGCAACCAGGAACTACCTTATAAATGCTTTAAAACATAAACCTTTTTTGGTTAAACCTAACAGAGCTGAACTGGGACAACTTTTCAATAAGGAAATTCATACTGATGCTGATATAGTATTGTATGCTAAGAAATTACAAGAAATGGGCGCTAGGAATGTACTTGTCTCTATAGGAGATAAAGGAGCTGTTCTAGTAACGGAAAATGATGATGTCATTTGTAATGACGCGCCTAAAGGTATAACAAAAAATACAGTTGGAGCGGGAGATTCTTTAACTGCTGGCTTTATTGCAGGATATTTGGAAAAGAAAGATTTCCGATATGCATTGAAGTATGGATTGGCATCAGGCAGTGCAACAGCATTTTCTGATACACTGGCATCAAAAAATGAAATTGAGCAAATACTAAAAACAATTGAATAATAAAAATACTAGAAACAAATCTGTTCAAAGGTCAGGTGTTATCCACTTGGTCTTTTTTTTCTGCCCATCCATACATATAGTTTGGTTTTAAAGGCCAGAATTTTTTAAACAGTTCATGGAACCTGTTTGTGCACCCGACATCATCAAAGTTAATACCTCTGTATCCTGCCTTGTATGCATTAGAATCTTCTGTTACAGAAAAATCACCATTATCTATATCATTAAATCCTGGGTCATCATAAATATTACCTTTTGGCATATACACTGATGGTTCTTCTTTACTGTACTGTAACCTGAAAGCAGGGGGCTTAAGCTTACTGTATATTACATTATTGGATATTTTTGTAATACCTGTTGCATCTTGAAATTTAGATACAGTTTTTCTGACTATATCTGATAAATCGTCAGGCAGAGTATATCTTCTATCTTTTGAAGGACCATAAAACAGTATTTCATCTGCTATGAACACATTGTTATAGTATTTCAAATCATAACAATCCACAAATCTTACCTTCATGAGTCCATTATCAATATGTATGTTGTTTTTGTTTGTGCATCTGTATGCTATATGATTCTGGCTTGATACAGTAGCATTAACAGAAAGATTATTTTTCGCTATACAGTCTTCACATAACTCATCAAAGTAGTATGAGAAGGCCTGGACATGATCTTCACGATTATTCAGTACCACATTGTCTCTCAATACTATATTGTTTTCAAATATAAGATAAATTGCTCCTCCGTCCTGCATCTGCTGCTTTATATTCCAAATCAGATTCTTCTCAATAACTGAATAGTTACCGATTTCATTTATTGCGCAATAAGGAGCGTCATGTATCTCGCAGTGAGAGATTAAGTTTTTCTGACCGCCTCCGTAAATGCCGACTGCACCAGGATAAATCTTCCCTATATCAAAACACTGGCATCTTTCAATGGTTACATTTTCTCCATCATGGTTTTCAAAAAAATTAACAGCTCCAGCTCCTGTATCATGAAAGGTACAGTCTTGTAATAGTATATTACTACTGCATTTTTTAATTCCTATTCCCCATGCTGAAACATATGACAAATTACAATTTTTTATTGTTATGTTTTCACAAGATGTTATGTCTACAGCAGCAGATAAATGTCTGGCGCCATATCCAGGATTAATAAGGTCGTTATTGGACATTTGGATATCCAAACCGTCGATTATGACATTTTTAGCATTACTTAGTGATAATATATTATCAAACACGGGAAACACCCCGTTAATAGTTTCATCTATATTTCCTTTATACCAAACGAGTCCTTTATTAAAATCGGCATACCACTGATTAATATCATGAAGTCCTTCTTTTGTATTAAATACCACATATTTATCAGCCATTTCGTTTCTGTCAGCAAAAGCTCCAGCAGGCATGTCTGTGGAATTAGTAAGATAAAACATGTTTTTTGTTTCATCTTTTGCTATAATACCTGCTAAAGTAGCACTCCACTCATGATATATGAGAAGTTCTGCAGAATCAGTATCTAAACTTTTTTCGATATCTTTTTCTGAGTATTTAATACTACGGGACTGAGTTATTGTAGGTTTAGGGTCCCAGTGTCCGTAACAGGCAGGAAGACAGTCCTGATTCCATTCACAAAGGTGTTTAAATACACCAGTTTGCGGTAATCTTGATCTTTTAGCTAATTTTTCATTTATCTTTAAAAGCCTGAATGGTTTTTTCTGAAAATGTCCATTATCTTTTGAAGCCTGCCAAAAATCAGATACCAGATAGCCATCTACAGATTCCCATTTGCTCAAAGGAAATCCTCCATAGAGTATAACGGTACCTTTATTAGCGGATATTTTGAGATTATTGTCTTTTTTGCACAAACTTATTGAAACACCAAAATATTCACCAGGCAGAATGAAAATATCTTTTATACCTGTTTCTCTTGAAAGAAGAACGGCTTTATTCAATGTTTTCAATGGACTCTTTTTTGTCCCGTTAAATTCATCATTTCCATTAACTGATACATATATTGTTTTCATGAAGTCCTCCGATTATAAAAATCTATACATCATATATCAAACTATACTTTATAACTATTGAAATAACAACATCACAAACCATGTAAGATTAACTTTACAGTAAATCATGCAACTGATATATTAATCATATTCTTATGGGGGTAATATATGACAAAGGTCTGTATAAACAAAGGCTGGATGTTGCAGCAAAGACCATTAAATGAAAAAGAATGGTCTGATATGGATAAATGGGGCAAACAGTATAAATGCGATGTTCCTTGTGATGTAGCTATGCCGTTGATAGAAAGCGGTGATATGCCCGATCCGGCCATAGCAGATAATTGCTATAAAAATAAATGGGTAGAAGACAGGTCCTGGTGGTTTCAAAAAAGCATTAATACAGATATGCTGCCTTTATGGCAAGATTCAGATAGTGTAGAGCTTGTGTTTCTGTCTTTGGACCACGAGGCTGATATTTTCTTAAATGGTATCCATATCGCTAATCATAACAGCTGTCATTATGAATTCAGGAAGAATATAAAACGGTATCTTAAAGAAGGAGACAACTTAATAACAGTAAGGCTTACTTCAGGGTTGGAAACGATACCAAAAGAAGAGCTTTTTGAAGTAGACAATGCTATCTGTACCGAAGAACCGAGACGAAATGACAGGGGAGATAAAAGAAGGGCATTTTTAAGAAAACCCCAGTATGTTTATGGATGGGACTGGTCACCAAGAGCAGTTACTGTAGGAATTGCAGATGATGTATATCTTGAAATATCCAAAACTGCAAGAATTACTGATGTATATATATACACTGAAAGCATAGAAAACAATTGTGCTGTAATAAAAGGAGAAATTGAGGTTGAGAATATGAATATACTTTCAACTTTGGATGCTGAAAGTATAAGAATAGATATATCGCTAAACGATGAAATAAAGGCTTTTTGGAAAGAAGAAGATGTCTTTTTATGTTCAGGACTAAACTACATTCCTTTTGAGTTGAATATAGAACAACCGCAACTTTGGTGGCCCAATAATTCAGGAAAACAGCCATTGTATAAAGTTAATTGTAATATGAATATAGGAAAAAGACATATATCATTTCCTTTGTTTGATTTTGGAATACGTACCATACAACTGGATACTGCCAGGATAAGCAAAGATAGAAGGGATTTCAAGTTTAAGATAAATGGATATGACATTTTTGCAAAAGGAGCAAACTGGATTCCTTCAGACCTTCTTTACATGAGGGTGGATGATGACAAACTGGAGAAGATAATAAAGCAAGCCGCGGATGCCAATATGAATATTCTTCGTATTTGGGGAGGAGCAGTATACAACAGGAAGTTATTCTATACATTATGTGATAAATACGGGATTTTAGTATGGCAGGATTTCATGTTCGCATGCTCTGCGTACCCTGATTCGCTTGAATGGTTTATGGATTTATGTGAAAAAGAAATTGATTATCAGACTAAAAGGCTTAGAAATCATGCATGTTTAGCCCTGTTTTGCGGAAATAATGAGTGTCATGAGATCTTCAGCATTAAGAACTTCATGAACTGGGACATAAATCCGGACTATTCAAAACAGTATGGTCTTAGTATTTCAAATAACCTTGCAAAGAAAATAACGCACAGTAACTGTCCGAATATTCCTTACTGGAACAGTTCTCCATACGGAGGAGACATTCCTCAAAGCTCGAAATGCGGTGATGTGCATTACTGGAACGACGCCATGATGAGTCCTGTTATGGATAACAGGATCACATTACAGATATATGATAAGGTGTCTTCAGCTTTCGTATCAGAATATGGGTATATAGGGCCAACATGCAAAAAAACCATAGAGCAGTATCATGGTGACTGTCCTATTGAAAAAGGCAGTTTTGTATGGAATCTTCATAACAATACAATGGAGAAAGATACTGTAGATGCAGGTATAAAAAAACATTATACCGACAAAAAACTAACGCTTGATGAATATGTCATGTATGCTCAGATGGTTCAGTACTCGGTACTTAATTATTCTCTGGAAGCTTTCCGGTTCAGTCTTTTGTGTAATGGTGGAATTTTCTGGATGTTCAATGACTGCTGGGGAGAAGTAGGCTGGACGGTTCTAGACTACTATTTAAGAAGAAAAGCCAGCTATTATGGTGTAAAAAGAGCATTTGAGCCTGTGAAGATAATAATCCGGCTTGTTGATAATACTATAACAGCAGTAGGTATAAATGAGACTGATAAGGATATGG
>JAQVAJ010000060.1 GCA_028690885.1 Clostridia bacterium | reverse complement strand
GAGCAAGAAAAGTAGCATCTATCAGGTCCTTTTATAAATATCTTTATTCAAAAGTCAAACTTATAAGTACTAACCCATCACTTGAATTAGAGACACCTAAATTAAAGAAAACACTTCCCCGTTATCTCAACCTTGAACAAAGTACAAATTTACTTGATAATGTTAGCAGCAAACATGAAAAAAGAGATTTTGCAATGTTGACAATATTATTAAACTGTGGAATAAGAATTTCCGAACTTGTAGGCATTAACATAAGCGATTATCGTGACGACACAATAAAAATTTTCGGCAAAGGTAACAAAGAGCGTACTATTTACATTAACGATGCTTGTAAAAATGCTATTGATGAATACCTACTATCAAGACCTAATGATAAAGCTATTGATAAGAATGCGCTATTTTTAAGTGACAGACATAAAAGAATAAGCAGAAAAACTGTACATGTAATAGTCAAACAGCAATTGCATAATGCAGGAATTGATACTGAACAATACTCCGCACATAAATTGAGACATACTGCAGCGACATTGATGTATAAGCATGGTAATGTTGATATAAGAGCATTACAGCGAATTTTAGGTCATGAAAGTATTGCAACAACAGAGATATACACTCATCTAGATGATAATCAGCTTAGAAATGCTACTAAAAGCAATCCTTTAGCTAATTACAAAAAGGATAGCAAAGAATGATTTTGGAACTTATACTTGTTATAACACGTTAAATTACTAGCAATTGCAAAAGATTTGCAATGCTTTACATTAATAATCGTATATTGTAAAATGTATGAAGTTAATGGTTATTAGGAGGCAAAATGATATTAAAAAAATTCCTTTCAGTATTCGTATCAGCTATGTTCACGATTCTTATAGTCGCTGGTTTGATTGCTGTTATTTTAATAAATGTTAAGCAAAATAAAGTTAATTCTAGTATTGATAATACTGATTCAAATTCATCTAATGTTAACGAAAATGTTAATCCCGATTGGTTAGATAGATATATTGAAACAAAAGAAGAACCGTTTAACTTATTGCTTTTTGTAAGTGATATTAAAGGATATGATACTGATACAATTATTTTATTGAATCTTGATACTGTTAACAGCAAGATTAGTGCAATGAGTATACCAAGAGATACCTTAGTAAAAAACCAGCAAAAAGCAGTATCAATTTATTCAACCTCAACTAATGAGATACTCAAAGATGAAAAAGTAATTGATATCTTTGATGAACTTTTAGGGACAGATATTAAGTATACAGTAAGAATGAATATTACTGTAATTGAAAAGATAATCGATGAAATGGGTGGATTGTATTTCCATATACCTGCTGATATGACCTATTATGATAATGGTGTTGATCCTGTTACAGGAATATACGATCCTGCACAGGAGCTTGTTATAGAATTCAAAAAAGGTGAAAAACATCTTTCAGGGTCTGAAGTAGTAAAACTTTTAAGATTTAGACAACCTGCACCTGGAACAGAATCTAATGAGTTATCAGAATATTATTCTGATGGGTCTGATATAAACAGAATAGAGATGAATAAACAAATTTTAAATGCCTTTTTTGATCAGATGTTTGAAATGAGCAGAAGAAATTTAATTAGTAAATTAACAAACTTGCTATCAATTGTTTATAAGGATGTTGATATGTATATTACTTTATCTGATGCTCAGAATATATTAGATATGATAATGAAATCAGTACCTACAGATAGTAACGAAAATTTCCAATGGCAAGGAATACAGTGGTATACACTTCCCGGATCATATGAAAGTTCATCTAGTATGTATTATTATCAGATGGATATTCCAGCAACTTCAACAATAATAAATAATTCATTTTATACTACATTGGATTAAGAAAAATGGATGATCAAAAATTTATGAATGCACATGAAAAGGCGTTGTCTCTATTTGAAGATAAACGTTCTATAGGTGTATATTGTGAAAAAAAACTTCATGCTATATTGAAATTTTATATAGAACCAGACCAATCTTGCCATGAGTTAACTGTAAATGGTTTCATTGCGGATATTTTCAAAAACAATCAGATATATGAAATTCAGACTTCATCTTTCAATAAACTGAGAAAGAAACTTGATACTTATCTAAAAGATTATCCTGTAACGATAGTATTCCCTATAGCCTATAATAAATGGCTATACTGGATAGATGAAGAAAATGGTGAAATTACAAAAAAAAGAAAAAGCCCTAAGCAAGGTTCATATTTTGATAGTATTAAGGAATTATATAAAATTAAAATGTATTTGAACAATAAGAATTTATCTGTTTGTCTTGTATTAATGGATATTGAAGAATACAGAATACTTAATGGTTGGAGTAACGACAAAAAGAAAGGTTCTTCAAGATATGAGAGAATGCCAATTAGAATTGAAAATATGCTTACTCTTTCTAAAACTTCAGATTTTAAAGTATTTTTGCCATACAATATAGACACTCCCTTTACATCAAGGCAATACTCAGAATTAACTAAAATAAATTTGAAGAATGCTCAAATTTTATTAAATATACTTACTTATATAGGTTTAATTAAAAAATCAGGAAAAATCAAAAATTCCATTTTATATGAGATAAATAGTTACTAAAGCAATTGAATAAAATAAAACGGAACATATTATGTTCCGTTTTTAAGTTTACTTCTTTATAAAATAAAACTACTATTTACGATTAATTATAAATTTTCATAAAAAGCTTTAAATGCTTTATATGTCATGTATATATCTGCTTTACTGGCTAATTCGTATGGAGCATGCATTGACAATAGAGGTACACCTGCATCAAGAACATTTATACCTAATGCAGCTGCAAATTTTGCTATTGTTCCGCCACCACCGACATCAATTTTTCCTAATTCTGCAATCTGCCAGACTATATCTTCTGACTGGTCAAAAAGTTTGGTTATTGAGTTTAAGAATTCTGCATTAGCGTCACTTGCTCCACCTTTACCGCCAGAACCTGTATATTTGCATATTGCAATTCCCCTGTTAATAAAGGCAGCATTATTTGATTCAAATACTGATTTATGGTTAGGGTCAAATGCTGCAGTAACATCTGCTGAAAGCATTACAGAATCTCTAAACACTCCTTTTATGTTCAAATGGTTTTTTTCTTTGGTTTCTGAAACATCAAGTAATTCTGCAATCATTTCAGTAACATATGTCATAGTATCACATTGAGCACCTGTATTTCCTGTTGATCCTATTTCTTCTTTGTCAGAAAAGTAGCAGAAACATGTTTTATCGTTAATAGTATTACTTGATTCAAAAAATGCCATAAGTGAAGTATATGCGCATACTCTGTCATCATGTCCATATGCACCCAAAAAAGACTTGTCAATACCGACATCTCTTGCTTTTAATGCTGGAACAGCCTCTAATTCAGCATTTATAAAGTCTTTCTCTGTAATACCATACTTATTATTAAGTAACTGCAAAATCGTTGCTTTAACCTTTTCAGATACCTCTGTATCAGCATTAGGAACAGAACCAGTTAAAAGATTGAGATTTTCACCTGGAATAGCATCTTTAAGTGTTAATTTATTCTGCTCTGCTGCAAGATGAGGTAAAAGATCTGGAATTACGAAAACAGGATCTGAATCATTCTCACCAATACAGATTTCAACTTCTGTACCATCACTTTTATATATTATTCCATGAAGTGCTAATGGTATAGTTACCCATTGATATTTTCTAACTCCTCCATAATAGTGAGTTTTTAAAAATCCAAGTTCAGAGTCTTCGAATAATGGTAGTGGTTTTAAATCTAGCCTTGGAGAATCAATGTGTGATCCTATTAACTTAATACCCTGAGATAGACCTTCTTTACCTATTGTTATTAAAACAACTGCTTTATTATTTTCAATATAGTAAAGTTTATCTCCAGGATGAAGCTGCTGTTTGTTTTTGTATGCGCTTTTTAGAGATATAAAACTATTTTCTTTGCTTAAGCATAAGTTGTGTATATATTTAACACATTCTCTTTCTGTCTTACATTCATTTAAGAAACTTTTATAATTTTCTGAAAATTGATTTATTGCTGTTACTTGATCTTCAGATATTTCTTTCCAAATGTTTTTTCTTTCATAAAAGAGTAAGTCTTTAACATCTTTGTTATCTACCATTTCTATACTCCTATTCGCATTTTTTATTGTGGCAACAGGAATTACAGGTATATTCATCATCAACTACCTGCTCTCCTATGCTTTTTTTATAATTATTTATAGCTGCTTTAATAGCTTCTTCAGCTAGAACTGAACAATGTACTTTTACAGGAGGTAAACCATCTAAGGCTTCCATAACAGCTTTATTCGTAATATCTAAAGCTTCCTCTACTGTTTTTCCCTTTACAAGCTCTGTGGCCATACTGCTTGTAGCTATTGCAGCTCCACAGCCGAATGTTTTAAAGCTAACATCCTTAACTATATTATCTTCAATCTTCATATATATCTTCATAATATCTCCGCATTTAGCATTACCTACTTCGCCAATAGCATTAGCATCAGGTAATTCGCCAACATTACGGGGATTTGAGAAATGATCCATTACTTTTGAACTATACATCTGCGTTCTCCTTTCATTCATTATATTATAACATATTTATACTTACTGATTATCATTTGCTTGATTTGTTTTAATAAAAGTTTCATATAATGGAGACATTTGTCTAAGTTTAAATACTACATCTGCTATAGTATCAACAATATAATCAACATCATCTAATGAATTATCCCGTCCGAATGTTAATCTTAATGAACCATGAGCAATTTCATGAGGCAAACCTAATGCTAAAAGAACATGTGAAGGATCTAAGGATCCTGAAGTGCATGCTGAACCGGATGAAGAACTTATTCCCTTGAAATCTAACATTAATATTAATCCTTCGCCTTCTATAAATCTAAAACAGAAATTTATATTGTTAACAAGTCTTTTATCTTCATCACCATTATAAATAATGTAAGGTATTTTTTTCTCAATACCTTTTTTGACCAGATCTCTTATTTTCTTAATATGGTTATTATTTTCTTCCAAATTATCTACAGCAATTTTTAAAGCTTCAGCCATACCAACTATACCGGCTATATTCTCAGTTGCAGCTCTTCTAGTCTTTTCCTGTCCTCCACCATGAAGAAGATTATCAATCATGACTCCCCTTCTTATATATAAAGCTCCAACTCCTTTTGGACCATAAAACTTATGTGCTGATATTGACATCAAATCAATATTTAAATTTTGAATGTCAATAGGTATAGTGCCAACAGCTTGTACAGCATCAGTATGGAATAATATATTATGTTTTTTTGCGATTTCTCCAATCTCTTTAATTGGCTGAATAGTTCCTATCTCATTATTAGCAAACATAACAGAAATTAAAATAGTATCTTTTCTTATGGCTTTTTCAATTTTTGCAGGATCTACAATTCCATTTTTTTCAACAGGTACTACGGAAATGTCATATCCAAGTTTTTTCATATAATGAAAAGTATCTAATACTGCATGATGTTCTATGTTAGTTGTTATTATGTGCATTCCCTTATTTCTATTAAATGAACAAACTCCTTTAATAGCCCAATTATCACTTTCTGTGCCGCATGAAGTAAAATAAATCTCTGTGTTTTTACAGTTAAAACAAGAGGATATTGTATCTCTTGCTTCTTCAATCGCATTTTTACTTTTTCTTCCAACATCGTAAATTGATGATGGATTACCATAATAATCACTCATGTATGGTAACATTTTTTCCAAAACTCTTTTATCAAGCTGAGTTGTTGCTGCATGGTCCAAATATATATGTTTCATAAATTCTCCACTTTCTAATAATTCAATAAAATAATATGTTAGTTAATTAACTTTATATATTTTAATTATCATCTTTATTATCGTTTAATCCAGCTTCTCTTTCTTTTTGATGGTCAATATCTTTACTATTTATTTCATTAGTAGTTTTATTTGTTTCTGTAACATTTTTAAATACTATAAAGTAAACGAGTATTAATGCTATATAAGCAAAAAGAAATATATCCTTGTAAAAATCAAAAATCATAAGATTCAGTATTACAAAAATAAATAAGACCAGATAAATCCAGGCAAAAATCCTTTTCAGTTTTACTTTCTTTTTTTCATCCATTCCATTATTGTTCCTTCCATCCCATTATCAGTTGGTTTATAATATATCTTATCTTTTATTATATCAGGCAGATACTGTTGTTCAACATAATTTCCTTCATAATTGTGAGCATATTTGTAACCTTGTGAATATCCAAAATTTTTCATTTGTTCTACAGGTGCATTTCTCAACCACATAGGCACTTCGCCTGTATCTGTTTGTTTTATATCATTCATAACATTTAAAATACCTTCTGAACATGCATTGGACTTAGAAGATGCAGCTACATAAACTGCGGCTTCAGCCAGAATAAGTGCTGATTCAGGCATGCCTATCATTCTTACAGCTTGTGCTGCTGATTGTGCTACTACTAAAGCATTAGGATTTGCAAGGCCTACGTCTTCTGCTGCACATATGACAATTCTTCTAGCAAGAAAGTTAATATCTTCTCCGCTGACTAATGCTTTTCCAAGATAAAATAATGCACCATCTGGTGAAGATCCTCTCATTGATTTAATTAATGCGCTTATATTATCATAATGATCTTCTCCAGATTTATCAAATCTGATCGCATTGTTCTGCATACATTCCTTGAGATCAGCTTGAGTGATATTTATCTTTCCTTTATTATCACATTTAGTTGTAATTACAGCTAATTCTAGTGCATTTAACGCAATTCGTGCATCACCTGAGCATGAAGAAGATAGTTTCATAAGTGTTTCTTCATCAATAGAAACATCCATATCTGCTAATCCTCTTTCTTTATCGTTAAGAGCATTCTGGAGAATCTGATATATATCTTGAGCAGTTAATGGTTCAAGCATAAAAACAGAAGATCTGGATATTAAAGCTTTATTTACTTCAAAATAAGGATTTTCAGTTGTTGCACCAATTAGTACAATTGTACCATCTTCAACATGAGGCAAAAGTGAATCCTGTTGAGCTTTATTAAATCTGTGAATTTCATCGAGAAAAAGAACTGTTTTTCCGTTAGGATTTAAAAAAGCATTCTTGTTATCAGCAACTATCTGTTTAATATCAGATATACCACATGTTACTGCATTAAGTGAAACAAAGACAGATTTCGTTATGTTTGCAATTATTCTTGCTAATGCGGTTTTACCTGTTCCAGGAGGCCCATAAAATATAACTGAATGGAGATTATCAGATTCTATAAGTCTTCTTAATAATTTTTTTTCTCCAACAATATGCTTTTGTCCTACAAATTCGTCCAGTGTACGAGGACTCATTCTGTAAGCTAAAGGTTCTCTTTTCATTTAGTATAAAGGGTATTTATTTATTAAATACTCAACTCGTTTTATTGCTTGATCCTTAAAATCATCAAAATTTGTAAGTGTGTTATAAATTATTTCAGCAATCTCTTTCATTTCAGTTTTACCCATTCCTCTAGTAGTTACTGCTGGAGTACCAAGTCTAATACCACT
>JAQVAJ010000059.1 GCA_028690885.1 Clostridia bacterium | reverse complement strand
AAATTAATTTTATCTAGTTTAGAATCATATAAAAAGGAGATATCATCCCATTCAAAATGCGTTAGCAATTGCTGGTTTATAGGAGAATATGTAGCTTTCCACATTCTCTTATCACTTATTGTATATTGTCTTTTCTCAATGATAATTTGTGGATTATCTTCATTTAGGATATACAAAACCGGTTTGTTTGCTAATAATCTTCCACTAATTAATTCTTTAGACTTAGAAAAATCAGATATGATAACTATCTGACATGAATCTATGTCTGAATTGTTAAATGCATCACTTGTATTTACAACTTCAGTTGCTATATCACCAATGGGGTATGCATAAATTCTATCTTTCAACCTTTCAAATAGTTTAAATATGAATACTTCTGTATCAGTAACTTCCCCATTTATAATAAGTTCACCTTTAAGTACCATTTTTTCCCTGGAATTAATATCAATATCTGATGTGTCAATTCTTATCTGACCAACAGGTTTTGATATGCATTCTGATATTTCTGTATTTAATGTGTATGACTTATGTATATAACCTTTACTGTCATAAAGGTTTGCTTTTATTACGATGTCTTTATATTCACTATTTGTATCATTAAGAATCCAGCTTTCTACATCAATAAAATCCTCTGTATAACACGACCATCTGTCTGATCTAAAATTCAATTTTAAAGGTTTTAAAGCTTTCTTAAATTCAAAATAAGCTGGTTTTGGTACCCTGTCAACTCCCACAACAGTTTTCATCCATCCAGAAGGATAAGCATCAATTAGAAGATGCAAAGCAGTCTGAACTATATAGTCACTTCTTCTTCTCAGAGCCAGTGTCATTAGGTTTACTGATTTAGATTGATGATTCTGACTGAATTTAATCCAGTCATTTATATTATCCTGCTCGTAAAACCAATCACCATGCATTGAGTTTGTCTGAGCTTTAATAATTTTATCCGGTATCCAAAAATCATCATCATTAGCAGGAAGCCATTGTTTTGGGTAATATTTTTTCATCAATGACAAATTATCAAGCCCTTCTGTGCCATATTCTCCACAACCCATCTTCCAGTCTTTTCTTGTTGCAGGCAGATAACCTTTATATAAATCACCTATAGGCAAAGCATGATTTGTATACCACATGTTATAACAGTGAAAATCAGATAAACCTTCAAATGTCGGAGGATCATAATCCCCTTCTACTCTTTTTATGACGCGTTGAGGATTTTCATATCTTATATATCTGTCACAGATATCAAACCAGTTCTCCATCTCTTCACGATCAAGATTTATATGTGCAGTCTGGCTTTTGTACTGATCGGTAGGTTCGTTAATGTATGAGACCATTATAACACTTGGATGTCTTCTTATATGCCTCTCCATTTCACCAATTTGTCTCGAGGCTTCATATATCTGACTTTTGATTAATTGTCCAAACAGAGGAAAATCAACCTGAACCATCATACCTAACATATCACAGTACTCATATATCTCACGTTGTACAGGCCTTTGTGTAATCCTGTAATAATTCATATTACAGTACTTTGCAATAAGTATATCTTCGATTAACTGATCATAATCCTCATTCATGACACAAAGTTGAAGATGCCCCATTTCATTAGCGCCTCTAAGTATTATTTCTGAATTATTTAAATAGAGAGTTCCATATGGTTTTGTAACTGTATCCATATGAAATTTTCTCATACCGAAATTTAGTTCATACTCATCTTTCTTATCAATTTTTATCTTCAAAGTATATAAGTAAGGTGTGTCATTTGTCCAGATTCTCGGGTTATCAATAGCAATATCGTATGAGTAATGATTTTCACCATTATTAAGAATTATTTCATGAGATTGTGTTAATTTTAATGAATCATCAAAATTAAAAGGTTCAATACTAAGTACAACATCCGCCTTTGTATTTTCAAATGACAGACTTTTTACAATTATCTTTACTTTTGCAAAATTATTATCTATATCAGGAAAGACGCATGCATCTACTGTATGAATAACTTCACGCTGTTCAATATATACTTTGTCAAATATGCCACCTCCCGGAGGACAGTGATGCCAGCCATCTAAAGGATCATCCCATCCAATACCAGTTGCTGCATATATTTTTTTCCCATACTTTCTATTCTCTCCAAGAGTAGTAATATCATTTTCAACTTTTACAACAAGAACATTATCTTTTTCAAGAAGATACTGAGTTATATCTTGTTCAAATGAATAGAAGAATCCTTCGTGATTCAACACATGTCTTCCATTTAAATAAACATCTGTTATATAATCAGAACCTTTAAATACTAAAAAAGCAGAGTTGTCCTTTTTATCATAATCAAAAATAGTCCTATAGTAGGAAACCCATTTTCCTGTAGGACCATGATAATGTGGAATTTTAATTTTTTCCCAGTCACCTTTTCCTTCAAGAATTCTTTTAAAATTCTGTAAATCTTCAGCATTCTCATATCTGAAATCAAAATCAATAAGATATTTCTTTCTTCTTTCTTTAGATGGTTCATTTTTCCTAGTAAGGAATTTCTTGAAATGATTTTTAAGATTTTCAATATCTTTAGAATACTGTTTTAATGATTCTTCGTATTCTTCATCCGGATTCATGAAAATTAATTTATTATTATTTTTCCTATTTTCAGTTTGCTTGAAAAAAATATTCGGAGCCTTAACAGGCTGTTTGCTTTCCATCAATTCTTTTCTGAGTTTTATTTTAGTATCAGCTATTGCTGCAAAAAAATCAGTATTTGTCAAAATTAATTCCTTACCTTCCTAATTTATCTTGAACTGCAGATAATCTTTCTTTAGCGTATGTAACTAATTCTGAATTGGGATATTCATTAATAACCTTTTGAAATAACTGCTCAGCTTTTACATAATCCTCAATTCCTGCATATGCTTTAGCGCTGTGATATATAAGCCCTTCAATATTTGCATTAGCAAATTCTGAATTACTCTTCTCAATAAATTCGTATCCGCTTATTGCAGTATTGAACTCACCGATTTCATATGCGCATCTTGACATTTTATAGACTGAATCATACACAAGATTTGAATATACGGTATTGCCTTCCCATTTTGCTACCAATTGATAATCAGGATAATAATTCCATATTTCATAAAAATTACTAAATGCTTCTTTGTATTTAAGATCCTGATATAGTTTATTACCTGAATTATATAATGATATCGCAATGTTCATCCTGGAAAGCTCAAGAGTTTCATCGTATAATTTCAGTTCAGATTCAGTAAAAAATGCTTTTTCCAATTCAATTTGTAACAATGTCGATAAAGCATCGTTGTATTTTAAATCTGATGCTAGATATTTGCCATAATAAAGATAGTTCTTCTGAGTAAGCATTTCAGATTCTTTTTG
Source organism: Clostridia bacterium (assembly GCA_028690885.1). Taxonomy (GTDB): domain Bacteria; phylum Bacillota; class Clostridia; order DUPQ01; family DUPQ01; genus DUPQ01. The sequence continues at coordinate 4,242 of JAQVAJ010000059.1, read as the reverse complement.
TGCAGCTTCAATATCAGTATCACTCGAAGAAAGTCTGTTTTCCAAATCTGCAATTGTGGTATTGTATTGTGTAACTGTAGATTGATATAAAGCTTCCTGCTCTTCTTGTTCCTGTTCCAATGTTTCGATTTTAGCCATTAAATCAGGTTGAACAGACACATAGTTGTCAAACTTCTTTTTCATACCAATCATAACTGCAATTAAAACTAATATAACAACTAATAAAGCGATAATGATTACCATCTGAATTTTAATAAAAGCCAGAGGTGTCATTTTTTTATTTCTTGACGGTAATGTTATTGATGATCTTTTTTTGTATATTTGATTTTTATCCAGTATATTTTTTTTGGAGGTTTTATCTGTTTTTACCTGATCAGTATTCTTCGTTACTTTTTTTTCTTTTGGTCTGTCATCTTTCTTATCCAATGCTTCTTCCATCTTTTCGCCAAGTGATTTATCACGTTCAAGGCCATTAATTTTATCCAACAATATTTTTGCTTTTTGAAAAGTAGGATCAAGTTTTACAACTCTAGCCAGTTTTATACGAGCGACATCTATATTATCCTGCTTAATATTATCAATTGCGCTATTATACAATTCTCCTACATATGCATCATCCTCACTGAGTTTGACATTGTCTTTACTCAATGCGCTGAAATCAATTTTTTCAAGATACTTCTGTAGTTCATTAATATCCATTTATAGCCCCGTTTTTCTAATGTAGTTCTTTACATCCGCGATGTAATATAACGAGCCGAATGTGCATATAACAGAATTTTCGACTGCATTTTCGACTGCATAATCTAATCCGTCTTCTATCTTATCAAAAGCTTTGGTATTTTTACAGTATTTTTGTATTGTTTCTTTCAATATATCTAATTCCAGAGCTCTATCATAAGAAGGCCTAACTGCAATAGCAACATCTGCTATAGGAAAAATGTCTTCAATCATTTTTTCGTATTCTTTATTTTTCATTACTGCCATAACGAATATCTTTTTCTTATCAGGAAAATATTTAACAACAGTATTTTTCAAACTTCTTATACCTTCGGGATTATGTGCTCCATCACATATAACAAGAGGATTCCTTGACAAAATTTCAAGTCTTCCTGGCCACTTAGTGTTCTTCAAACCTTCTCTTATTGATGCTTCAGAAATCTCTAGACTTGTTGCTGCTTGAACCGCTTTAATTGCCGTACATGCATTTTTAATCTGATGATCTCCAAACATATTTATTTTTAAGTCTTTAAAAGATTCGAAATTAAATGTGTATGAATAGTCATAATACCTTATATCACTAATTTGATTAAAATCCACTATTTGATATGGAGCAGACATTATTTTACATTGAGTTTTAATAACCTCATATGTGCATGCATCATTAGATCCATAAACAACTACCGGACATCCTTTTTTTATAATCCCTGCTTTCTCATATGCAATTTTCTCCAAAGTATCTCCCAGTATAGACATATGATCTTTTTCTATTGTGCATATAACTGTTGACAAAGATGATTCAATAACATTTGTAGAATCAAGCCGCCCACCAAGACCGACTTCAAGAACCACAACATCACATTTGCTTTGCTGGAAATACAACATAGCTATAGCAGTATCTATCTCAAATTCAGTAGGATGATTAAATCCCTGTTCCAGCATAACATCAATCGTTTCTTTTACCATTTCTACATTTTGTATTAAACTGTCATCATCAATATTCTTAAAATTCACCTGCATTCTTTCACCAAAAGATTCTACATATGGTGAAATGAATAATCCTGTTTTGTACCCAGATGAATACAGTATATTCGCTATAAAACAACTTGTAGACCCTTTACCATTTGTACCTGCAACATGGATAAATTTAAGTTCTTTTTGTGGATTACCTAGTAGTTCCAAAAGTTTTGTAATATTGGCCAATCCTAACTTTGAACCAAATTTCGAAGCAGAATGAATGTACGCTACAGCATCATTATAATTCATACACTATGCTCCACAACATTTCTTGTATTTTTTACCGCTTCCACATGGGCAAGGGTCATTTCTTCCAACTTTTGAATTTGCTGATGTTTTTGGTTTTTGAATATCATCAGGTGCAAGCTGTGCATTTATTTTTATTTTGCTTTCTTCTTTCTGCACTTCAGTCTGTTTGTGTATTGAAAACATTCTTCTCAAAGCTTCCTGCTGTATACTGTTTGTCATTTCCTCAAACATAGTATAACCTTCAAACTTGTATTCCATAACAGGGTCCTTCTGTCCAAATGCTCTTAATCCTATACCAGAACGCAATTGGTCCATTGCATCAATGTGATCCATCCAGTGCATATCCACAGAACGAAGAAGCACTACTCTTTCTATTTCTCTCATTAGCTGTTCGCCAAGTTCCTGTTCCTTCTTTTCATATTTACTTCTATAATTATCAAGCAACATCTGATTAAATGATTTCATATTGTATTCCGAAAGATCGTCTTCATCAGATGTAATCGGATTATATTCGGCAGGAAGTAAATCATTTAGTCTTTCTCTTATTGCTTCAACATTCCATTCTTGTGATCTTTGATGAGAACAATAATCATCAGTTAATCTCGTAATAACTGCTTCCAGCATTTTAAGATAACTGTTTTTCATATCTGTTCCATCTAGAACCTGTCTTCTTTGTCCATAAATGAGATTTCTCTGAGTATTCATTACATCATCATACTGTATAACCGTTTTACGTCTTTGGAAATTTATACTCTCAATTCTTTTTTGTGCAGTTTCTATCGTATTAGTGATTATTTTTGCTTCTATAGGAATATCATCAGGTACCTTAAGGAGATCCATCATATTGGACAGTCTGTCTTGAGCGAATAAACGCATAAGGTCATCTTCAAGTGACAGATAGAATCTGCTCATCCCTGGGTCTCCCTGTCTTCCGGACCGGCCTCTTAGCTGATTATCAATTCTTCGAGATTCGTGTCTTTCTGTAGCTAAGATATATAAGCCACCTTTTTCAAGCACTATGTCTCTGTCATCCTTTATCATTTGTTTGAACTGAGCTTCATATTCTCGATAAAGTTTTCTTGCATGAAGAATATCTTCGTTATCTGTTTCATTATAGCTATCGGCTTGAATGAGAATGTCTTCATCAAATATCTCTTTACGAAGCTTCTGCATAGCCATATATCCTGCGTTACCACCCAGAACTATATCTGTACCTCTACCAGCCATGTTTGTAGCAATTGTTATAGAACCGGATTTTCCTGCCTGAGCTACTATCTCCGCTTCTCTTTCATGGTGCTTAGCATTTAGTACTTCGTGTTTGATGCCTCTTTTTCTTAACATCAAACTAAGCTCTTCAGATTTCTCAATAGATATAGTACCTATCAAAACTGGCTGAAGCGTTTTAGAACATTCGATTATATCGGCCACTATAGCCTCTAGTTTTGCTTTTCTGGTCTTATATACAACATCTGGATGATCTACCCTTATTACAGGCTTATTGGTCGGAATGGCTATTACATCAAGTTTATATATCTCTCTGAATTCTTCTTCTTCGGTTAAAGCTGTACCAGTCATACCAGACAATTTATGATACATCCTAAAGAAATTCTGGAATGTGATAGTAGCTAATGTCTTATTTTCTCTTTCTACTTTTACATTTTCTTTTGCTTCAATAGCTTGATGAAGACCTTCAGAGTATCTTCTTCCAAACATCATTCTTCCTGTATACTCATCAATTATTATTATCTGATTATCTTTAATAACATAATCAATATCCTTATGCATTATACTGTGAGCTTTAATAGCATTATTAATATGATGAAGAAGTGTTGTGTTCTCATATGATGTAAGACTTTCTACACCAAAATATTTTTCTGCTCTTTCTACTCCTTTTGGTGTTAATGAAGCTGTTCTGTTTTTTTCATCAACAATATAATCTGGTTTATCTTCAGCATACTCATCATCCTCTTCAGATGAGTTCATATCCATTATTCTTTGAAGCTTACCGCTGCTTTCTTCTTCAATTACAACTTTCTTTTTAAGAGTTTTAGCAAATACATCAGCTTTTTTATATAAATCTGATGATTGTTCACCAGCTCCAGATATAATTAATGGTGTTCTTGCTTCATCCACTAATATACTGTCTACTTCATCAACAATAGCAAAATGTAAATCTCTTTGTACTAAATCCTCTTTTCTAGTGACTATATTGTCACGAAGATAATCAAATCCCAATTCATTATTAGTACAGTATGTTAA
>JAQVAJ010000058.1 GCA_028690885.1 Clostridia bacterium | reverse complement strand
TGATTTAAATACTTCTCCCTCTTCTGTGACAAGACGTCTTGAATGGCCTGCACCACCAGGAACACCATCGTATATAATAATCTTATGTTCCATCCTTCCGTAAGTTATCTTATAAGTTAAACAAGCCTTAATATCTCTTTTTTCAATATTAAGCTCATGCGCAAAAGAATTAAGAAGACTATACATAACCGACAACATTGTAGGATAGTCTGAAGTGTCGCAACCAAAAGATATTTTTGCCACATCTGTCTTAAATTCATGATGCAAACTATATCTTGTGAGTGAAGTATTTACACATTTTCCCTTTCCGAAAGGATTTTTATGTCCGGCTGCATTTTTTTCAATATTTTTTTCAATACGAGTTACGCCCAAGTTATAATCTTCATATTCTGACAATTTACTTGCTTCGTCACTTGCAATAGAATATCCGCATTTTGGACACACATAGAAGAAGTCAGTAGATTTAACAACCAGGGAATCATTTGCAGTTGATTCAACTTCTATTTTAACATTTTCAAATTCATATATAAATTTACTGATTGGGTAAGCTGACTGGTCACCGATATAGATGGCTTCAGTTTTGTATTTACGTTCTTGTGAAGTAAGCGGGACACCTCTTACTTCCTCTTCAGCTATAAAGCCTGCTCTTGGTTCAATACTTTTATAAAAATCTCTCTTTTTCAACTCTTTACCACAAATAGCACAAGGTATCCCATCTGTACCAATAGGCATTCTTGAATAATTAATGTTCCCACAACCGGGACATTTCGAAAGATATGCAGTCTCAAAATCACTCATCTCGCTTTTATTTACAACCGGTTTCCTTATGTAACGGCTTTTATATAAACCACCATCAGCAACCACTTCTGATGACGGAGCATATTCGGCAATAGCAAGTGATAAATCACGGCTAAGATTTAATGATTTGAAACTATGTGCTGCTATATTCTGTGTCAATTCTACTGAATCAATTGGAAAGCCATATTTTGGAAGAATGTTTCCTCTAACAAGAAAATCAATTAAATCGTTCTTTTGATACCGGTCTAATTTTCTTTTAAAGACTGAAGCAGTTATTTCATCTCTTGCTCTCATTGCCTTTTCATATTCCCTATTTAAATAATCAACATTTTGTTCAAATTCAAATAGAATTTTTGAAAATATTCCTTTCTCTCCAATAAAATCTTCCAACCAATCGAAACTATTGATGTATTTATCTTTGAGTTGTTTATTGTTGATTGAAATTGAGTCTTTCAATAAATCGGTTAATTCGATTGGTTCTGATTGAAGCCACTCAATAAAACCTAGATACCCCTTTTCGTTGATAAATACTCTTGCATTATTGGATGAATACAAATAAGAATTTTTTTTCAAGTATAAACTTAAAGCCACAGCATAAATGTGACGTTTTAAAATTTTTTCATTATCCAAATTGAAGTTTGGAGGGTTTATCATTCCATTTATCATTTCTTTTGGACTATCGAAGAAAGTAAAGTCGTGAGAACTTAACCTTGCAAATGTCAATGCAAATGCAGCAGCATCTATACTTCTACCTGCACGACCTACTCTTTGAGCATAATTTGAAGCAAGTGGAGGAATATTGCGTAAAAAAACGGTTTCCAAATCTCCTACATCAACCCCCATTTCAAACGTAGTGGAACAAGAAAGAGCATTAATCTCTTTTCGGATAAATTGTTGTTGATAATCTAATGCATCCTTTTTAGCAAGTTGAGCAGTATGTTCCTTAACAAATAAAGGCGATACTTTTTCGTTTGCATATAACAAAGCATAATAATTATCACTACAAAATTTTTCGGAGTTTAATCTCACCAGATTACCTTCGCAACCATTTTGAATACAACTGTTCCCAATATTAAATTGTGTAACATTACCGCACTTTTGACATTCCCACAAAATTGCATTTTTTCCTAAATTAACTTTAAAATAATTTGCGGGCACAAAATATCCTTTCCCATCATTTGTTTGTAGTCTGTATTTGTTATCATCAGAAACTAAATAACCCCAATAGTGTTCAAGAAATTCTATTGCTTTCTCATCATCCAAATTAAGACTTTTTTTTGTGAGTGTTAATTTTTTTGATCGGTAGTATTTTCTTTCTCCGCTTTTCAATATTTTGGGAGTCGGCATGAAAGATTGAGAATTAAATACGGTTTCATCTTTGATTCTAGTTATGAATTTTTGATTAGGTGTGAAAAACAAATAATCCCTATCACTAGGATTGATATCTGTTATTTTATCAGTAGTAATTGCAGCAGAACGAACAATCTCAAATGCCAGAAAGTTTAAGAAATTTTTGGCGTCTTGTTTTGAAAGATTATAATTATTGACAACAACTTGAATAATATCATCATTATTTCCAAGATACTCAAAAGATATTTTTCCTAATGAGACAAGTGATGTAGTTCTATTACAATTATACAGTTCATTAAGGATTGCAACCCAAGCATTACGTTTATTTTCAGTTAATGAAGATTCTATGTCGTCTGAATTGCTTTTGCGAAACAAATTTAAACCTGAATAATAATTGTTAAGTACACTAACAAAATCGCTTATTCCAATACCATTCTTATAATTATTTTCTTCTTGTGTTACTACATTCCAAATTCCGCGACGGCGTAAAAACTCTTTGTATGAATCACTTAAAAAACAAGCAAATTTTGCAGCACCCTGACGACTGTCAGAGAAAATCAAAAATTGACTTCCTGTTCTGGACTTATTTTTTTTCTTTTCTACCTTTTGTAAAAATGGATTATTTATTGATTGTTTTTCAGCGTTTTCTTCAATTTCAAATTTATATTCCGGAATTTGTTCATAAAGAGAAGAAGCAACAACTCCTGTGGCTGCATCATACCCCAAGTTAAAACGTCTCAAAGTTCCACCACAATTTAAACAGTCTTCTTTGGGTAATCTCGAAATTTTTACTTTTTGTGTGTTTCCACAAGTACACCAGGTATTATGAGCTTCATCATCTGCCACTATTGCTCCGCAGGTTTTACATAAATAAAATACAGTATCTTCTTTTGTCTGCTTATAATTTGTTTTAAAGTCATCTTTATGTTCGTCATCTTCATATAAATCATGGTTGAATTGAACTTGATAAAAACTCCGTTCATCCACATTGCTTGCTCTTTCCAGTTTATTATCAATAACCTTTCCCACAATAGCAATCTCTCCACAATCTTCACAAATAGCAATCTCAAACATTTTTGCTGTTTGCTCAAATGTAATAGGATAAATATTTTTCCTTATTAACGACAGACTGTTTTCATAGTCAAGTGCTAAATAACACCCATCTAATGCTTTGAGAAAATAATGATAACGAATGTCTATTAAAGGTTTACCATTTTTTCTTGCTTTCGCACACAAGGCAATAAATCTTACTGCTTCCTGACTTGTTATTTCAAGCAATCCGGCAAAATCATCTAGTTTTAACAAACTGCCCTTGATTCTCATTTTCTCATAGAAACTAGAAGAAGAAATAATATCATATAATATTTCCGCCTTTCTTTCTTGAGAGTATATAAAATCAAGGTTGTACTTATTTAAAATATCATTAAAGAAATTTTCCTCATTTGCTAAATCAGTAAATAGTTGAATCGGGTATTGATAAATATGAGACAACTTTTGTGGCTCATCACGATATGCTCTAATAATATCATCGACATTATACTTACAACCAGTTAATCGCTCAGCAAATTCCACTACTTGAAGATTTGCCGAGTTATCATTACCTAAAGTAGCAGAGGTTAAAATGAATTGAGGTTTTCTTTCTCCTTTTATCCTACCTTTTAACCTTCCCATCAAAAATGCAGTTTCTATACCGGTCGCACCGGCATAGACGTGTGCTTCATCCAATACTACAAACTTAAAATTGGAATTACTGAAAATTGAATCATCACCGGGTCGAAAAAGCATGTGTTCCAACATTGCATAGTTTGTAAACAAAATATGAGGCGGGCGCTCTTTCATCATTTCACGTGAAACTTCCTCATTAGGTAATCTCTTTCTTAATTCCGGGTATTTTTCATTGGCATACATTGCTTCATAAAGCTTAATCGCATCCGTTTCTCTATTTTCTGTACCACCATTATACACTCCAAAACGTATATCAGGGTAAGCCATTAGAATTTCACGTAATCCTTTAATTTGGTCATTCGCCAAAGCATTCATAGGGTAAATGAAAATTGCTCTGACTCCATCGTTAAGTTGCCCATTTTCCTTTTCTCGAAGCAGTTCGTTAATAACTGGTACCAAAAAGCAATTTGTTTTACCACTACCGGTACCTGTTGATACGACAACATTTTTACCTGAAACAATTTTCTCAATTGCCCTTTCTTGGTGTAAATACAGTGGACGCGAAACCGGAAGTTTTGGCGGGTATTTTTTGTTACTTTCCAAATCTTTGAAAAGTGGTGATAGTGTTCCTTTATCAATCAATTCCTCAATCGATTTTCCAGTTTTAAATGAATCTTTAATCTCAATGAATGGTCCGTTTGAAACAGTTTTATGTAGCTCTTCGAGTAATTTTTTTTGCAGATTTTGATTACGAAAATGGAAAGTAGTATTGATATAGCCAATGTATGCTTTCTTAATTTCGTCAGCTGCTGTTGCCGGATTAAACATAATCTTCTTCCTTAAAACCAAAAATATTTATCTCACTGAATAGCATATCCTCTTGTGCAATATTACATATGCTTTTGCTTTTCAAATCACAAAACAATGTACCTAAATAATCATTACCTCCTTCCCAACAAGCAACTAGCCAAAGCGTACTTTTGTCACGTAATTCTATCCTAATAGGATTAGTTATATCACATAAACCCTTTTCATTTTGCATTTCATTTATTTCCTTTACTGTTAGATCTTGTTGAATTTCATATAATTTCCCTCGATAATAAATATTTTCATCCTCTTCTACATATTGCAAATCATCAACATAGTAACTAGGCTTTAATGGTATTCTTAACCCGTTGTAACAATATGCATATGTTAATTTCAATATTTTATTGGTGAATCTAAATTTTTCCGGTTTTCCAATAACAATTCGATCTTCAAATAGAATGTTGAATCGTTCATCTTTAGAAAAAATATTCTTGTCTTTAATTTTCACAGTTACTTCATAAAGACCTTCATCGATATCATCAAAAAAAGTATTTTTTGTGCTTAGCTTCTTGTTTATGATTCTTTCGTTCTTCCCTTTTAATATTGCCAAAAGAACGAAATCATTCATCTTGTCTCCGATAAAAGTATTTTCAACATCCCATATGACTTTTCCTTCTTTGTACAAAAGCGGATTATCTATAAAATGCTCTTTTGTGGAAAGATTAAAAAATTCAATTTTTTCATTATTGTAAATAGAATATACATTTATTTTTTGCTTATTATCATTGGCATAAATTATTCTGCCAATTTCGTACTTACCACTAAAATTTTTGGTTATCTCTTTGCTATTACCATCTACCTCTACAAATATTTTTATTTCCTCATCTTCAATTGGATTGTCAAGTTCAAATAAATCACCGTTATCTAGAAAATCTTTATACCAAAATATTTTGCTTATAGGCTCGTTATGCCATTCCATGTTGTTAATTCTCCACCTTAAATATGGTATTCCAATAATTAGCGTACCCTTCGATAATGGACAAACTATTTCACCATCATTATTACTCCAGGTCATTTCTGAAACATAATTTTCGTTAGAAATCAGCACTTTACGCACAGTCTTCCCATAATAGAATTTTCTATTGAATTTAATTTCAAGACTAGGTAAAACAATGATTGTTGCTGACAACAACTTTTCTTCTTTTTCATAAGAATAAAGTGAAACATTAGTTGGGAAAGTGTCGTTTATTAGTCGCATTTTTTTTAGTCCATATTGAAAACAATTATTTTCAAACAGTTCATATTTTAATTTTCTTAATTTAAATTTCTTGTGATTTATTCTTAGTTCTAAGGCTTTAAAATTATAGGTTTCAGGGACCATCATTTTAACACTTTTATTATAAACAGCACAAGAAATATCATTCGTGATCCACCCTACATCCAACACTCCACCTAGTAAACATACTTTTTTCCCTAAATGGATTGTTTTTGTTTTATCCTCAAATAAATATTGTTGTGTTTTACCTGTTATGCATTCACCGGCCTTAGGGTATATGTTATATAGATTATTAGCATATGTTGTAATTTCATCAGGTAAACATATTAATGAATCAATATCTTTTGAAAAAATGAAATAATTAGCTGGTTTATTTATATGACATACAATCTCTTTTTGCCCTTCAAATAATATGAATTCTCGACATAAAGAAGTTGTTGTGCATTTTTCTGAATCAAATATTACAGTTTGATTTTCTTTTATTTCAACCTTAACATTAATAGTGCAATAATCCTTCAACAAATCATTCAGTTCCAACTCAATTTGTTTTGTGGCAACAACTAATTCCCCCCGTTTTGTTCTCATCTCTTCTGAATGAACTTTTTCTCCATTACAGCTTACTGTAAGCCACATGGAATTATTGTCGTCATCAACTCTGATCGGGGGAATACATAGAAAAACAGAATTCTCTTCTCTAATATATTTCACAACAATGTTATCCTTGGATACAGTTGAAACTCTTTTATTACCGGAGACATTATAGAATACTTTATCTGAGTCAGTTTTATTTTTCCACCATTCAGTTATGTAAAGTTCTAACCTTGTATGTCCATTGACCTGACCTTTATTAAATAAAGTATTAATTAGATAAAAAGTGTCTTTAATAAACTTGATAAAAAATGCGTTCAAATCTTCATTTAATGACAAAGAGCGTAATCCGATTTTTATTGAATATGCATTTGATCCTATTGAAACCTTCTTGTCTTCACGGTATCCTCCACTTAATACAGTTCTCATCTCGTCAGCAACTCTCACACATAACCATTCATCATCGCTAGTAAAACCATAATCGAGATCTTTCTTATAAATAATGTAACAGAGATCAAAAAAAGAAAAGATGCTTTTTTTAGGAGCAAAAGAGTGCATCATTAAAGTTGCATAGAACCTTTTGCCAGTTTTTACAACTGGTATAGTTTTTTTTCTTCCCAATATTGTTATTAAGGTTGTAAAAGCAGAATATAATCTATTATCAATTTTATTATTACCTACCAGAACTTTAGAAATATAGTCCCAAAAACGACTATTATCTTCACTGTCTTCAACGTTCTCTGTTTCTTTCCACCTTTTAGATATTTCAACAAGGGTAATGAATACAAGTTTATAATGTTTTGTATCAAAGCCATAACAATAACTACCGAATTCACGACATTTATTACCAACATACTCGAGCATATAAGAGTAGTCATCTTCGGAAAAATCATAGTTACCAAGTAACTTATGCTCGTCGAAAACCCGATCTATTTGATTAAGCAATCCGTCCATATCCAACATTGTATAATATGTTCATAGTTTAAAACTGTTGTCTGAAAAAATGACGTTTTGTACGGAAAAAAGAACAACGTAACTATTTATGGAACAGACACATGTAAAAGTAGCACTTATTCAAGAAAATTCAAATCTTTCTTGAATAAAAAACGCATGGTTTAGGCATACTTTATTTATTCTTCTCGAATAACATCCCTACCCCATCCAGCAAAAGGCCAATAATCAATATTACTGCTATCATAACAGGTGTTTTAACGGTATTTTCTAACTGGGTATATTATACCA
>JAQVAJ010000001.1 GCA_028690885.1 Clostridia bacterium | reverse complement strand
TTTCTCCTCCGTTAATTTACGTAATACATATTATACAACAAATCTTAATTTTATGAATATTTATCTGCAATTTGATTCTTTCTACTTAGGCTGATATATAATATAACAAATAATTATTGAAATAAGATGAACAAAGAGGTAAAGAATGAAAAAGTATCAGTTAAAGAATAATATATTAATAGGAATAGTAATAGGATTGTGTATTATTGTCATTGCTATGGCTAGTGTAATATGGATGAACTATGACTACATATTCTTCAAGTTTTTTATTAGCAAGGACTACATATTTACTGATACTTTAGACAAAATGTATAAAGATACATTATCAGTAGATATAAAATCTGAAAAAGAATACTACAAGTATTTTGATAATATTGCTATCAGTCTTATTTCTGAAAAAATAAAAACTACAGGAAATGATCCTTATACCTATCAGTATACTCCATCTCAGTATAGTTCATATATTGAAAATCGTTCTGAAAAAGCTAATATGACACATACTGAATTATTAAATGAAAATGCGATACTTCTTAAATATACGAATTTCTCCGATGAAAGCATGGATATTTTCAAAAAATCTGTAAAAACAATTAATGACTACAGCAGAATTATTATTGACTTAAGAGACAATACAGGAGGTGGTCTTGATGAGGCATATGAATTATCCTCATATTTTCTTAATCCTGATGATATTTCATATATAATTAAATACAGAGACAAACTGGAACCTGCTATTGTCAAATCTAATAAAATATTAGATTTTCAGAAAATTATTATCCTTCAAAATAATAATACTGCCTCTGCTTCAGAAATATTTATTAATGCACTTAAGGAAAATCTTAATAATGTAATTACTGTAGGTGTTAAATCTTTCGGTAAAGGTATTGGTCAGACTACATATAGCATAAAAAATGGATTTCATGTTAAAGCAACAACATTTTTAGTACTCACACCTAATCAGAACTCGATACATTCTATAGGAATAGTTCCCGACTATTTATACGAAGACGAAGAAACGATTATTGACTTTTGCATGTCTTTGGAGTAACTCTACTGCTCAAGTGTAATATCTGTTATCAGCAAGTCTCCTTCAGATAATCCATCGAGTACAATTACTGACGTTGAATTATATACTTCATTTCCCAAAGTTACATATCTAGTCATCTTTTTTCCATCAACAAGAATATACACATATTTTAAATCATCTGTCCCGCCATACACACAATCTGTATTAATTACAATTGCATCATCAAGTTCTTTTAGTATCTGGTCATAATAAAGTGCATACCTTACTACTGATGAATAATCAACTCCTTCTTGTTTTACAAACTCTAGCAGCACAGTTAGTGCTCTGTCGTAACTTGCTGTTCTGTAATTATAAAAACCAGAAACAGAAACATCCTTTACTTTTGTATCATAATATACTCCATTAACATCATATATCTGAATAATTGGATATTCGCCTTCCCATATTCTGTTGAGAATACTTGTTACTGCATCTTGATTGTTAATATTCAATCTCATAACATAATTATCAATCTCATATGTGTAAGTAACAGTAAATACTTTGCTGACATTCCCAAATTCATCGGTCACATTTGTGTATGTTTCAACAACCTTTTCAATTACACCATCCTTTGGTGCTCTAACCTTAAGGTCTTCGATTTTATCTAAAGTTTTTTCAACAGAATATTCTGCTTCTTGAACATCCAGTTCTGCAAGCAGAACATCAATATATCCTTGACTAGAGTTTATATATTTTTCGTATAATTGATTATAATATAACTGCTTAAGTTCAAGATTCTCATTTTTAAGCCTTAACTCATTCTGTAATTCTTTAGAGTGTTTTATAGCTAATACATCATTTTCTTTTACATAAATGCCTGATTCATCAATAATAATCTCACATTGCTCCTGTTGTGAATAATCGAAAGAAAATCTAGTTCCAGAAAGAGTGTCGAGCACAAGTTTAAATTGTACAAAATCATGAACACTCTGTTTTTTTAATTCAACTGTTTCATATATCTCATTACGAATATTAAATACAGGTATATCATATGGTTTAACCTTATTTACACAGGAAGACAACATTAATGTAGCAAATAATATGATGAAAATTCGTATTATTTTTGTGATTTTAATATTTCTCATCGTATTAACACCTTATCTCCTTCTTCCAGTCCCTCTTTAACCTCGTAGTAATTTTCATTGTTTTCACCAATTTCAATTATTACTTTTTCTAAGTCATTATTCTCGTTTAGCTTATATACATAATACTGATCCCATGCAGTTTCTTCAACAGCACTTCTTGGTACTAATACAACATCATAAATTTCTTTTTGTATAAGTGATACTGTAAATGTTTGATTGAAATTAATTGATTCTGGAAAACTGCTTTCTTCAAACTCCAGCTCCATGTAAACCATATTACTTCCGTGTATTGTATCTAAATACCCTTCATAGTTTTTCTTAAAATCGGTGTTATTGTATTTAACATATGCATTTGCTTCGATTCCGAGTTCTTCATTTGAAATTCTTGCTTTTGAACCTTTAGAAAAAATGTACAAAGGAAAGGCGGCAACATCATTGTTACTGTCAGCATAAATAATAATGATTCCATCTTCTATGTTACTAATTTGGAAAGTAACATTATGTTTGTCATTTGAAGAAACAGAATATCCTTCAATCTCAACAATTGTACCGTCACAAGGTGCTCTTAATGTATATTTTTCCTCAAGTGCGTAAAACTCATCTAATTTACTAGTTGCTGTTGAGTATGCATTTCTATAAAGTTCCAAAGCTTCTGATGAGAGTTTACCTTGTTCTAATTGTGTTACTGCTTTTTCATATTTTAATTCTGCTCTTCTTTTATCAATATTTAATAGGAATTCAGTATCCTTATCAAATTCATACTCGTACTCAATAAGAATATCTCCTTCTTTAACAAAATCACCTTCAGATACATATATCTGCTTTACATAAGCCTCTTCAATGTCAGCATTTACAAATGTAGTCTTTGTTGGATCATTAACAAATTCACAAAAAGTCTGATCATCCTCACCAAGTAAGTAACCCTTAACAATGTCACCTTTTTGAATTTCGATTATAAGTAAATCAGGTTTTTCAGGTTCAATGAGCTCAGGTATGTATATTTTTTGCTCAGCAGGATAAAAATATGTACATCCAGATAGTACAGATACTGATAACAGAAACATTAATAATACTAGTATTTTTTTCGCTTTAAACATCTTCTTCATTTTCATCCTTGCCATATATCAGTATCTTGTCATCTTGCATTTTTAACCTGACTTTGCTGTTATTTGGGATATTAGCAAGTTCAAGATACTCTTCTGGAATTTTCAATCTTCCCTGCCTATCAACTACAATCATTTCCTCATGTGTCTCTGATTCTTCAACACCTGACATTCTGTCTAATTCCTGTATCTGCTCTTTATATGATTTTTTACGGATATATTCACTTCCAGTACGTCCATCAACTATAGTAACTACCCTGTCAACATTTTTAGCTACCGCTCTATCATGAGTTACAATTATTATAGTAACTGCAAACTCTTTATTGAGTTTTCTGAAAATATTATAAATAATTTCAGCTGTAGCAGTATCAACTGCTCCAGTGGGTTCGTCAGCAAGTAAGATAACCGGATCATTCGCCATAGCAATTGCAATTGCTACTCTTTGCTGCTCACCTCCTGATAATTGTGATAATCGGTTATGCATCCGGTCCTTAAGCCCCATTATTTCAAGAAGTTCTGTTGCTTTTTTTCTTGCATTTTTTTTACCTGCTAGAAGCATTGGTAATTCAACATTATGGAGTGCAGGAAGATAAGGTATAAGGTTTCTTGCGTTATTCTGCCAAACAAAGCCTACCTTCTTTTTTTTATATTCTAAAATTTCATTTTTCCTCATTCGTAGAAGGTTTTTACCATCAACAATTAGTATTCCTGCAGATGGTCTGTCTAACCCTCCTAATAAATTCATTAATGTAGACTTTCCACTTCCACTATTTCCTATAATAGCCATCATTTCGCCTTTTTTGATTTCCAGTTCAAGACCCTGTAATGCTACTACTTCAGTATCTTTGGATTTATATATTTTAACTAATCCATCACAAAATATTATATGATCAGGTGTATAGCCAGGTATTTCTGAATCATCCTTACCATAAAAATTCTTTGCAGTAATGTCCCTAGTTATTGACTTTTTTGGACGAATTATCGTTAATAACTTTCTTTTTAAATCAGCTATTTTCATATAACCCTCCCATCTTCCAGTTTTATTACATCATCAGAAAGCTCAATCATGCTCGGATCATGCGTTGTCATAACTATTGTCATATTTTCTTCATCAACAAGATGTCTGAAAAGATTTACAATTTTCAAACCTGACTTGGTATCCAGTTCAGCTGTAGGTTCATCTGCAAAAATAAGTTTTGGTCTGGAGACAATAGCTCTGGCTATAGCAACCCTTTGCTGTTCTCCGCCTGATAACTGATGAGGCTTATGCTTCATTCTTTTTTCCAATCCAACGAATTTAAGTGATTCTCTTACTAAGTCGTCCCAATATTTTGGATTAACACCTGCCATTCTTAAACCGAATTCTACATTCTCATATGCATTTAAAACAGAAATTAATGCGACTGACTGAAAAACAAACCCAATATTCTTCCTTCTTATATCATCTTTCTTACTTTCACTTAAATCTGTTAAATCGATACTGTCGAAATATATTTTTCCTGAAGTAGGCCTATCGAGTGCACCTGCTATATTCATCAAGGTAGTCTTACCTGAACCGGAACGACCAGCAAGCATCGTTAGCGTTTTAGAATTTATTGAAATGTTTACATCAGATAATGCATGTATTATATTGCTTCCCTGTTTGAAGTCGCGGCAGATTTTAGTTGCTTTTATCAATTCAGACATATTAATCCTCCCCTAACTTCAATGCTTGATCTATCTTCAATTTGGATATAAACCTTAGAAGTACTGATAATCCTACTATTAAAGATAACCCTGTTATTACATAAATTCTTATATAATCTATTCCATCTTGATATGCTGTAAATGGAACTACAAGTTCACCTAATTTAAATAGTCTTTCTATCAGTGGTAAGAATAACTGAGTAGTCAACCCTCCTATAACAATACCCATTATAACTGATACAAAAGATACCATAAGCTGCTCAAAGAAAATCATTCTATATAACTCACTTTTCTTCATTCCCATAGCACGGAATATACCAAATTGAAGGACTCTTTGTCTAACAGATATAATCCAGAAAATTATAAATCCTACGCAGCAGATTATCATGGATATAAGAAAATCTAATGTTAATATTCCATTCATGCCGTTTAGAATTGAATTTTTCTTTTCAAGTGTCAGCTCGTAATCAGTAAATGCGCTACTATAAATATATTCACCATGACCTAAATAGGTTTTTAAATCTTCCAACAGTATACTATCGAGATATCCGTCCTTTTTGTCAAGAAGAATTTTTCCTCTCATCGAAATATATTTCATTGTAATATAACTATCTTCTGTTAAAACAATGAAACTATCCCCTATTATACCTGGCCAATAATCAACTATTCCGACTACCAAAATATTTTCCATAAATATCTGTTCTGAAAAGGCAGAGTACTCATAATTAAAATAATCTCCTTGAGTTACTTCATATTCATCGGCTAACTTTTTCGAAATAATTACACCTTGTGGATAAGTAGATAATAAATTTAGATAATAGTTTAGATGGAATCCACCATTCAAATCATTGCGTAAACTTGTAGTTTTACCGAATGTATATGGGTTTATTCCTATAAATTCTGTTGGTATCTGTGATTGAGATTGTGTTAATTCCATATTGCTTTGATATATAACACAATAATTATCAACATATTCAGATTCGCATATTTTATCAGCCATAATTTCCAGTTCTCTACCCGAATCTTCAATTATCCTTGTTGTGCCTGTAACTGGATCGAAATGCTCTTTTCCAGTTATTACTAATGCATCCGCGCCTATTCTGTATCTTATATTGTCTTCAATGTTATCGTTTATGGTTCTACCGGTGTTCGCATTAAATATACCGATACTAATTGCTAGTATCAAGAAAATCATAATAAACTGCTTATAGTTACCTCCTCTGGCAACATGAGTAAAGGCAGTATATGATGCAGGTCTCCATAATCTTTTTCCAATAAAAAATATAAATTTAATGAGATAAGGAAATAGTCTTATAAACAATAAACCTAATCCCATTACAAATAATGTGACAGCTATGAATAATGTAAAATCAATGAATGACTGTTCTGAATTTTTAAGATAATCACTAATCTCGTTATATGAATACAAGAAGTAAATGGAGATCGCTAACAAGATCAAATCTAGAAAAATAACTTGCCAGAATGATTTTTTTGAACCATTGGCAATATTTTGCTTATGCTGTACTATTGAATATTTTGAGGCTTTATACGCAGGTATTAAAATCATAATCATGTAAATAAGACAGCAAATAAGCGCATAAATAAAGGAAGTCATACTGAATTTTGCATCAATTGCGGTTCTGTTTACAAATTCCATAAACCCATTTGAAGCTCCTAATAAACGACATATTCCCCTTGCAAGTAGAATTCCCAGTACAAGAGAAATTAAGGACAGAATAATACCTTGTCCAAAATATATTTTAAATATCTGTCCTCTTGATGCTCCTCTGCTTTCAAGTGTAGCTATTTCTGATTTTTCTCTCTCCATCATAAGCTGAGAAATCATTACAACATACATAGCTATCATTAATATAACAGGTATTATTAAAAGAAGAAAAATCCTCTGCATTACCAAGGTGTTACTCTCGTATGTCTTTATTAATTCCACATAATTATTTGATGAAGAAAGTAATAATCCTGAATTTTGAAAATCCTGCTTAAGTACAGCAGAAGCGCTTAGTATTGAATCGGTATCTAGAATACTTATTTTAGTATAGTCAAATGCTGCAAACCAATTTGCCTGTTGGAGCGTAATTTTCGAATTTGATATAAGCTCCTCCATCTTTTCAAAACTTATTAAGAATGTTTTATCAGAAAGAGTAAAGAATGAAGATGCTTCTTCGCTAACTTTAGCAATACCTACAATTTTTATCTTCGCGGCAACTTGTTCATCAACTGGCCGGTTATAAAGATAATAGTAATCTCCTACTGATAATCTGAACAAGGCAGCAGATCGCTGCGTTATGACAGCTTCTATCACATCATCTTCCGTACTCTTCTCAAATATCCTTCCTGCTTCAATCACAACCATATTTTCACCATTAGCGGCTGCTGTTATTGAATAATCTGCTTTAACATTGAGATTTCTATAAGATAAAGTCTCTCCTTTTTCTATTGCCTGCTGTTTAAGAAGGTAGTTCTGCTGATCAAATACAGAATATACTTTTGTAGTGGTGTTTTTATACTCAAACACTGTATCCAAAGGCATGTTTTTAATATAATCATCATAAAATATATTATCCAATTGATCGAAATTCACTTTAGACGATGAATTATCTAGCCCAAAGAAAGTGGCATTGTACCACATTCTAAAGGGAAATGTATTATCCCTTTGCTGTTGATTTTTAAACTCATTTACTAGAAGATTATCATAAATTCCAGCTGAATACATTGGTATAGCTGATGCGACAGCAATGGCAAATGCGCAACCTATAATCAAACATGCTACCATCCATTTGTTATTAAACATTTTTCTAATAATCAGACGTAGCATACTCTTATCTAACCCCCGTTATAATCAATGTATCTTCCGTAATACCCTGGTCAGGAAAAATTTCTACATGTGTGTCCGATCTTAAACCAAAAGTAATACTATATGTTACTGGAGCACCATCAGACAAAACTCTTATATCGCCTTTATTATCTTCAGTAAATGTTATAACAGTTGAAGGAACCATCAGAACATCATATGCAGTTTCTAGAACCAAATAAACTTCAATAATATCTCCATTTTGCATAAATGTCATATCTTCAAACAATTTAAATCTTAATGTGTTTCCACTTGAGTTTGATACATATCCTTTATATTCAGTATCTTTTATCACAAGTGTTACTTCTGTACCTGTAGGTAATTTTGATACATTATCAGTAGTTGTTGTTGCTTGAACCATTTTATCAATTTTTTCTGCTATTGCACAAACAGTGAGTGTTTTTCCAATAAGGTCGGATTCTTGCATTTCCTTTAATGAAACTATATATCCTGATTTTAGCGCTTTTAATTGTAATGATTCTAAATAATAAAGCAGCTCATCATATTTCTCTTTTGCATGTTCATATGCTATCTCTGCTTTTCTTAAATCATATTCAGTAGCTCTGTTTTGAGAATAATTTTCCTGTATATTCAGATAACTATTCAATGATTCAGTATATTCTTGTTCAATTTTTTCCTTATTGTCCGGTTCCTTAAGGGTGGCTATTATTTCGCCTTCCTCAACATACTGCTCATTTTCGACAAATATTTCATTTATATATCCATCAACATTAAATTTCATATCAATAGACTCATGATAATCAGCAACTACTGTTCCTAAGACATTAACCCTTTTTATAATATCACCTCTTTGAGGTTTTATTGTTCTGTATTCAACTTGAACAAATGTTGGTACAGGCATGCTGAGCATCTCATCTTCTTGGGGAAATAAAGACATACATCCTGTTAATAAAAGTAATAATATAAAAACTGTTAAGAAGAAAGCTATTTTCTTTTTCATTTCATTTCCTTCAGACAATATAATAGACCATATTTTTTATATTATAAAGCATTTTAATAGAATTGTTATAAAAACCATATAAAATATTAGAATTACATATCAATTTTTTGCATCACTTGAACAACACTTACATTATCAAAAAAAGGTTTAGCTTCATCAATATACACTGCTTGTTTTGCATCAGGAGGTAGATGAGTAAGTAGTAAATTCTTTATCCTGTGTCTGCTTGCGATCATTGCACATTCAGTTGCAGATAAATGAAATAATTTTTTATTACCTTTTTGAATTGTTAAAAAAGCAGAATCAATTAATAAGGTATCAGCACCATATACAAATTCATCTAAATCATCGGGTTCTGATAAATCTGCAGAGTAAACAAATCTATTATTAACTTTAATTGCATAAGTTTCAACAGGATGTGTAGTCCTTGTAAAAGAAATATCAAATCCATCTCTTTTTATACTAGTGTTCTGATTGATGAATATTAAATTAAACTCATCACACGCTAAAACTGAAGATATGTTTTTGGGCTGTTTTGGTAAATATAAATCAATTTTCATTTTTTTAACTTGTAATGCATAGCGTAAAACCAGAATATCTGACATGTGGTCAAAATGAAGATGGGATAGGATAACAAAAGAAATATCTTCGATATTATAACTTTTCTGAAAGTTCATAAGAGTTCCACTTCCAAGATCAAGAATTATTAACTTATTGTTTAGTTCAACAACATATCCAGAACACGGTCTTTCAGCACTTGGATATGGACCGCTATTTCCCAACACTGTTAATTTCATCAGATACCTCCAAAAATTCTTTATATACCCTTTCATTAGCATCTCGTATACCAAGAGAATAAGCTTTTTTTGATATTTCTATTAGTCTTTGATTATTATTAAGTAAACTATAAATTTTCTCATACAAAGCATGTGATGTTAAGGTTTCGTTATCATACATTATCTCACAAGCTCCATTATTATAAATCATTTGTGCATTTTTTTCTTGTGCATGATCTGGTACATAAGGAGATGGTATAACTATAGCAGGTTTACCCATAGCAAGTATCTCGCTTATAGATATTGCACCACCACGAATAACCATTAAGTCAGCTTTTGCATATATAGTATTTCTTTCATAAATATAGTCATGAATCATAACATTGTTCAGTTTATTTATTACTTTACTTACTACTTGCTGAAAATACTTTTTTCCAGGAGCAAATATTAGATTAAAATCATCCTTATTCATGTGATCATTTATCATTCCGATAACTGCATTATTAATTGTCATTGCACCTTGACTACCGCCTATTATTACTATAGTCTTTTTACCTTCTGTTGGTTTATACTTTTCCATTGAAGAAAAGCAATCATCAATAAGATTCCCAGTAAGTACAGTTTTTTTTGATTTGATAAAAAATTTTGAAGCTGACTCATAACTTGTCATTGCTACATCTGAATATCTGCTTAACATTCTATTGGTTACACCTGGATAAGCATTCTGTTCATGAATCATTATTTTTGATTTATGAAGATATGCTGCAAAAATAGCAGGTCCTGATACAAATCCTCCTGTTCCAATGGATATGTCAGGTTTAAATTCACGAACAATTTTATTCGCTTGAAAAAATCCTTTTATCATTATAAAAACTGTTTTAATGGATTTAAATGTTAGAGGTCTTTTAAACCCTTCAATTTCTATAAATTTAATATCAAAGCCTTCTCGTGGCACAAGGTCCTTCTCAAGACCTTTTTGTGATCCAATAAATAAAATTTTTGAATCAGGTTTGTGTTTTACAATCTCCTTTGCAATTGATATAGCTGGATTTATATGTCCTGCAGAACCTCCGCCTGCAATCAGAATCTTCATACATTCAACTCCCTTTTATCTACAGATTGTTTAGAAATATTCAACAATATACCGATTTGCGTTAAAAACATTACCAGACTGGTTCCTCCAAAACTGAAAAATGGAAGTGTAATACCTGTATTCGGAACCAGGCCCGTTACAACAGCGATATTTAGAGCAGCTTGAATAAAGATTAATGAAGTAATTCCAGTAGCAAGAAGTGTTCCAAACATATCTTCACAATATATTGCTATCCTTATCCCTCTCCATAACAACATACAAAACATCGCAATTACTAAAAATACACCAATATATCCTAATTCTTCTGCAAGAATAGCAAATATAAAGTCATTTTGCGGTTCTGGAATATATAAAAATTTCTGTGTGCTCTTACCGAGTCCGACTCCAAAAAGCCCCCCCGAGCCTATTGCATATAGCGACTGTATTATCTGATATCCTAAATCAGTAGGATATGCAAAAGGGTCCAGCCAAGTCATTATCCTTTCTTTCATGTAATCATAGGTAAATGCACCAATAACTGCCAATGTGATTACAGGTAATACAGTAAGAACGAGATATTTTATTTTTGTACCTCCAATAAAAATAATTACGAATCCTACCAAAGTGATTATTATTGCAGCACTTAAGTGAGGCTGAAAAAAGATTATAAGTGCAGATGATAAAGTGATACCCATAGTTACAAAGTATCCTATTAATGGTTTATCCAGTTTCTTAAAATCAAGAATTATTTTTGAGAGAAAAACAATAAAAGCTAATTTATATATTTCTGATGGTTGGAACTCAAATCCGATATTTATCCATCTTCTTGCATCACTGTATGCTACTCCAATACCAGGTATATAAGTTAAAATCAGTAGTATTAATCCTATTGGAAATATAATCCAGCTGAGTTTTCTATACAATTTATAACTTACACTCGAAGCTATAAGCATTAATACTAATCCAATTACTGCAGCAAACATCTGGTCTTTTATGAAATAATATATATCGTTAAATCTGCTTTTCGCATAAGGAGCACCAGCGCTGAAAATCATCAATAAACCAAAGGCGGTCAATCCAAGCGCAAATAAGAAAATTACAAAATCAGTTTTATTTCTGCCATTACTCCTTAACATAATCCCTTGTATGATGCAGTCAGTGGCTGTTCATACTCCTCCTCTAAATCATTAAAAATGCAAGTATACCCCCTGCGAGTGTTACTGCTGTAAATATAATAACTATCTTATTCTCGCTCCAGTGCATAAGCTCAAAATGATGATGAATTGGAGCCATTAAGAAAATCCTTTTTTTTGTCCTCTTATAATGCATAACCTGTATTACAGAAGATAATATTTCTATAACATATATAATGCCGACAATTAATATAATCCACGGAATTCTAAGGTTGATTGAGATTGCAGTGACTACTCCTCCTAGAGCTAGTGAACCGGTATCACCCATAAGTAATTTTGCAGGATGAACATTAAATACAAGATAGCCTATCATAGCAAAAATAACTATAATTGAAAGATAGGTCATGTTTTCATTTTTAAAAATTATCTGCGAAGATACTGCAAAGAAAATAAAGACTGCAGAAGTCACAGAAGCACATAACCCATCAACTCCATCAGTAAAATTAACTGCATTAATGACCGCATTGTAGAACAGAACTATAAAAATAACATATATCCATCCAGGAACATAAAATATCTTTGATGTATTTGTAAAAGGTATTATTATATCTGAACCGATATCAGTAAAATACACAATAAATATTGCATACAGTAGTGATATTACTATAAAAAATATCGTTTTAAATATAGGTTTAAGACCATCTTTATTCTTCTTTCTTATCTTCAAGAAATCATCAATAAAGCCTACTATTGATGATACTAGAATTAAAGCACAAGAAGCAAGAACTAGAGGATCCTTCCATCCGACAAATAAGGTGCAAGCTAAAATTGGAATGATGAATATAATTCCTCCCATTGTAGGAGTTCCAGTTTTTTTAAGATGTTCTTTAGGACCGTCATCTCTAACAACTTGACCAATTTTCATTTTTTTTAATACAGGAAGCATAAGTATTCCTAATATAACCGTCAATACAAAAGTAACAATAGCAGCAATTATCATATAATCTCCTCTTCAAATATATCCATTAACTTTTCCATTGCAGAACCTCTTGAGCCTTTAAGCAATATTACATCATCTTTTTGTATTATATCTTTAATAGTATTTTTTGATTCTTCTATGCTGGCATACCTGTAAATACAAGCGCTTCTCATGCCGGAATCTACAGCTCCTTGATAATAATTATCAGCATTTTTGCCTATAGCAATCAAGACATCTATACTGTTATCTGTTACAATCTCACCTGCCTTAATATGAAAATACTTTTCATAATCGCCTAACTCCAGCATATCTCCTAATATAGCAACTTTTCGCTTATTGTAGTTTCCCAATAATTCTAAAGATGCTTTCATGGAGTCATAATTCGCATTATATGCATCATTAATGACAGTATATCCATTAATAACACTTATTTGGGTTCTCATTTTCTGATTCTTGCATTCACTTATTGCTTTAGATGCTTTATCAGTATTTACCTTAAGTAAATCAGAAACTGCAAATGCGCATAGGGCATTATAAATATTATGAAATCCTGGGATTGAAAGATTGATATTTTTACTATTAACAGTAAATGAATAAGTATTATCTTCATTTTGAACAATATTTTGAGCAATATAATCTGCATCATTATTGTAAATGCTAACTTTTATTACTTTGTAATTATCAGAATCTTTGATTGATGAAAGAAAATCATCATCACCATTAACTACAAGATAACCATTATCAACATAATCAAGAACCTCCGTTTTTGCTTTAAAAATGTTCTCTTTACTACCAAGCATGCCTATATGACTGGTTCCTATATTTGTAATTACTGCAATTTTGGGTTTAACTATATATGATAACTTTCTGATTTCACCAATACTATT
Source organism: Clostridia bacterium (assembly GCA_028690885.1). GTDB lineage: Bacteria > Bacillota > Clostridia > DUPQ01 > DUPQ01 > DUPQ01. The sequence continues at coordinate 23,864 of JAQVAJ010000001.1, read as the reverse complement.
CATACCCATTTCTATAACTGCTGCTTGAGTATTTTCATTGAGTGAAAACAAAGTCAGAGGAACGCCTGTCTGATTATTTAAGTTACCTATTGTGTAGCAGGTTTTCATTTCAGTAGATATTGCAGTATTTATTAATTCTTTAGTTGTTGTTTTACCATTACTGCCTGTTATGCTTATAAATGGAATGTCAAACATATTTCTGTAATACCTTGCAAAGTCCTGTAACGCTTCTGTTGTATCATTTACATAGATTACATCACCATTATAATTATCTTCTTTAGAACAAACAGCTGCTGCAGCATTCAAAGAAATTGCTTTATTAACAAAACAATGTCCGTCGAAATTGTCTCCTTTAATTGCGAAGAATAAATCATTTTCTTTTAGCGTTCTTGTATCAATAGATACTCCAGTAATGTTTTTATCTATATCCTTGCAAAATAAGTTTTGAAATATATTATATATAGAACTTAACTTTATATTCATATTTTTCCTTCCAAAATACCAAATATAACTTCCCTTTCATCATAATGTGTTTTCACTCCCATAACATCAAGATATGTCTCATTTCCTTTACCGGCGAGTATCACTATGTCATCTTTTTTTGCTATCTTCATCGCATATCTAATTGCTTCTGTTCTATCAGTTATACATATGTATTGACCATTAGTCTGTTTTATTCCGTCTTCAATCATACTAATAATTTTTTCAGGCTTCTCTGTCCTGGAATTGTCAGAAGTTATTATAGTAAAATCAGAATTTTCACCTGAAATTTTACCCATCATTGGTCTCATTGATTTATCTCTGTCACCTCCACAACCGAATAAAGTTATAATCCTTCCTGATGTTTTTGTTTCTCTTACTGCCTGTAGAATCTTTAACAGGCTATCAGGAGTTTGTGCATAATCAATCATCATAGTATAATCTTTACCAATATCTACCTTCTCACATCTTCCTCTTACTTGAACATCAGAAAGTCCATTTTGTATGTGAATTATGTCTACATCATTTAATAATGCTGCTGTAATAGCAAATAAACTGTTATAAATATTAAACCGTCCAGGTATATCAATCAAGACATCAAAGCACTTATTCAGCCCTTTGTATGTAAAACTGCTTTTATCATTTTTATAAACTATATTTTCAGCGATAATATCAGCTTTTTTATCTATACCGATTGATATTATTCTGTTATCTGTTTTTATATAATGATCACTAACTAAATATTCATTAAGTGCTTTTTCCACATTCTCATCATCAATGTTTACCAACATTACTTTACTTTTTTCAAAAATCTTTTTTTTAGAATTATAGTAATCTTCAAATGTAGGATGCTCTCTTTGAGTTATATGAGCTTGTGTAAGATTAGTGTACATCCCTATATTAAAATGTAACCCATATACTCTGTTCATCTTCATTGAAATTGATGAAACCTCCATTATGCAGTTAGATATTTTTTCATTTCTTATATCGGAAAAAATTTGATTTAGCTCGTATGATGAAGGTGTAGTCGTATTTGTCTCAATTAATTTATTATTGTAACTTATACCAATAGTTCCAATTACAGCGCTTTTTAAATCTGCTTTATCAAATATATTTTTAATCATATAAGAAATAGTAGACTTTCCTTTTGTACCTGTAATACCAATGATATTCATATTTTTGGATGGATAATCAAAAAACAAAGCCGATGACTGTGCCAAAAATATTCTTGAATCTTCAACTAATATAGTTGCTACTTGTGGATATTTACTTCTGTAAAAATCATATTCCTTTGTGATAACAATAGCAGCAACTCCCTTTTGAATCGCATTATCTATGTATTTGTGACCGTCTTCGTCTGCCCCATCAATCGCAACAAAAATATCATTTTTTTTTGTTTTTCTTGAATCAAATGAAATTCCTGATATTATAACATCCTTTAAATGAGATGCTTTGATATAATCTGTTTTAGACAATAATTGATGTATATCCATATACTACCTTTCTGCTAATCAAGATAATCTGTATATCTGAATGTAATATTCACAATAGTTCCTTTTTCTACATATGCTCCTGCAGGATACTGTACTGAAATACATGTTCCATTACCATCAACATTAACGTTAAGCCCAAGATCTTTCAATGTTTTTATAACTTCCTGCTCCTGCTTTCCAATAAGATACGGAATTCTTACAGTTTTCTTATTCTCAGGCACATATGTATAAAGTATTATAACACCATCTTGGTTAATTTTCGTTCCGCTTTCTGGATATTGGTACATAATTGTTACATCTTCTCCAGCTGTACTACCTTCTATTTGGTAACTTAATCCATAACTCTTCAATTTTTGAGTTGCCTTTTCAACATTAAAACCGTTCAGATTAGGAACATAAACTGAATTTACATTATTAACAACTCCATCTTTTTCTACCCCAAGAACTCCTAAAGATTCCTCAAATACTAATTTTGCATAAGGTGCTGCAACCTGACTTCCGTAATAAGAATCACCTTGAGGATTAAATACAATGAATAAAACAGTTATAACTGGATTATCGGCAGGAGCGAAACCAATAAATGATGATATATAAACATCATCTACAATAGTTTCACTTGTTCCTGTTTTTCCAGCAACCCTATATCCTTCAACATAAGCATTCTTACCTCCTCCTTCTTTTACGACTCCCTCAAGAACCATTCTCAACTGATCTGAGGTATCCTGGGAAATAACTTGCCTAACCACTTTTGGTTCAAAATCGTAAACAGTATTACCTTGCTTGTCAATAACAGCATCTGTCAAACTGGGTTCAATCAAATAACCGCCATTTGCAATAGCATTATAAGCGGCGACCATTTGTATAGGTGTAATTTGAAATCTCTGTCCAAAAGAAGCAACTGACATATCCAGTTTTGTTGGTTCATCATGAAAAATACTTGTTCCTTCTCCTATGAGCTCTATTCCTGTATTATCTTTAAATCCAAAAGCTTCGACATACTCATAAAAAGTCTTTATTCCGATAAGATGCGAAATTTTAACAAAAACAGGATTACATGAGTTATATACTGCTTGAAGAAATGTTTCTGTTCCATGAGGATATTCTTTAGACCAGCAATGTATTGTTGAGCCGAATACTGTTACAGGAAAGTCATCGACAATAGTATCAAGTTCAACTATGTCCTCTTCTAGTGCCATTGCTGTTGTAATAGATTTAAATGTTGAACCAGGCTCATATGTATCCATGAGTGCTTTATTTCGCCAAACTGTACTATACAGAAGCTGAACATCAGAAGAACGAAGTCCAGTCCACCCTTCTATTGTGTATCCTTCACGTAATAATCGAGGATTATTCAAATCAAATCCAGGACTAGATACCATTGCAAGAATTTCACTAGTCTTACTGTTTGATACTATACAAACTGCACCATCTTCAGACTTATTGTCTTCAATTGCTTGTTCTACTATCTTTTCTGCTATTCTCTGAATATCTGTATTAAGTGTTGTGATTACATCAAATCCGTCTATGGCTTCTATTCGTGATTCAAAAGCAAATGGCAATTCTGTACCTGCAACATCTAGTTCTGTCAAAATCTTACCATCAGTGCCTTTTAAATACTTATCTAAAGAAAGTTCCAAACCAAATAATCCCTGATTATCATCACCTGCAAATCCGATTGCATGTGAAGCGAGGCTGCCATATGGATAATATCGTTTACTATCTTGCTGTACATAAATGCCAGCAACACTATTAGTTTTAATATAATCTCTTATAACATCACCAATTTGTCTGTCAACTTTTGATGCAATAAGCTGATATTGGCTTTCACTTTTCAATTTATTAAGTGTTGATTCATATTCAAGATTCAATATGTTACTTAAATCTGAAGCTATTTCTTCAACAGTTATATCTTTATTCTTCTGCACTGTTACAGGGCTTACTGAAATAGTATCTACACTTATTGATATTGCAAGAACATTTCCTTCGCAATCGTAAACTGTTCCCCTACTTGCTTTTATTGTTCTATCTTGATTTTGTTGCTCATATGCTTTTACTTTAAGTTCTGTTGCCCAAACAAGCTGAATATATCCTGTATATCCTGCAATAACCATTGCAATTATAATGAAAACTGCCATAAGAACTAATAGCCTTTTTCTAGTTAGATTATTATTGTATACAACTTCAGTTTTTACATTTTCTTTTTTATTACTTCTTTTGTTTTCTATATCATTCATATTATTAAACCGCTTATTGAATCATACAATATTTTTTCACTCATTTGAACCCTTAAATATCTCAACTATATTTTTAAAGGTATGATTTATTCTTTCATAAACAGAAGAAGTCATAGTATAGAAGTTATCTTTTTCTTGTGAATTATAATCATCACTTAATTTGGTATTTATGTATATTATCTGATCATTTCTTGGTTTATTCATATCAAGTTTAGTTTCGGCAGTGTACTTGATATCATTAATAGTAACCTGTTTATCCAATTCAGCATACAAAGCAGAATTGATACCCGTTTTTTCTCTCAATTCATTATTAAGTCTGGTAATATCATAATTCAGGTTTATCATCTCGCCATATCTGAAAATTATTAAAAATAAAGCTGTGAATACAAGCATAAGCAGTATCACAGCCTTCAATTTACCAATTATATTATTTTCATTTCTTCTTTCAATTTCCATTCTTCATTCAAGGTCAAAGACCTACCGGTTGTAAAAGGGGGAATTTTTACAACCGGCTTTCCTTTTCTTTAGTGTTTTAAGATTTCTTGAGTGTTTTAGCGTAAACGCTTTATCTTTAGTGTATATCTTTAAGTTCTTTCAAGCACTCTTAGCTTAGAACTTCTCGATCTGTAATTCTTTTGTGTTTCTTCACTTTTCGGTACAAGCGGTTTTTTAACAATTAATTTATGCTGAGCCACTTTGTTACAAACACATACCGGAAAGGATTTCGGGCAAGTACACGGATCAATTAACTCCTTAAAAGCATTTTTAACAATTCTATCCTCCAAAGAATGGAATGTTATAACTGCTAACCTGCCTTTACTCTTTAGTGAAAATGCTGCTTTTGGTAACATTTGCTTTAAAACTGTAAGCTCATCGTTAACTTCTATACGAATCGCTTGAAATGTTTTCCTTGCAGGATGCTTACCTTTAAATCTTTCTTTTGCTGGATATGCTTCTTTAATTATTTCTGCAAGCTGATTTGTTGTACTTATCAGTTCATCTTTTCTTTTGTGTACTATAGCTTCTGCTATTCTTCTTGAGTGTTTTTCTTCCCCATATTCAAATAGTATTTGGGAAAGTTCTTCTTTAGTGTAATTATTTACCACATCATATGCGGTTTTATCCTTTGTCTGATCCATTCTCATATCTAATGGTCCATCCATATGATACGAGAAGCCTCTTTCTTCGTTGTCCAACTGATATGAGGAAACTCCCAAATCAAGTAGTATTCCATCTGCACCTTCTGGACAATATTCTGATATTACCTTGTCAATGTTCACGAAATTTTCATGTAATACTATAAATTTCGTTTTTCTGTTGTACTTTTCGAGTCTTTCTTTTGTTACTTCACATGCTTTGATATCCTGATCACAGGCTATAAGCAATCCATCCTCGTTTAATCTTTCGTATATTCTTACTGAGTGACCGCCTCCTCCGGCAGTGCAATCAATGTAAGTTCCTCTTTTGTCAATATTCAGATATTCAATACATTCATCGGCCATTACCGATTCGTGTGAATACTCTTTCATTGCAGTAGTGCTATTTCTTCAAGAAGTGAAGCTACTTTATCAGCATCTTCTTGAGCTTTTTCTTTAGTTACTTCTGTTTCATCAGGATGATTAATGTAATAAGATTCCTTATTCCAAATCTCAACTCTGTTTCCTAATCCTAATAAAACTGTTTCTTTACCTATGTTTGCGTAATTTCTCAATTCAATTGGAATCAGTACCCTGTTCTGACTATCAAGTTCAGTGTCTTTACCACTTGCAGATAGTTGTCTTACATATGTTGCTTTACTTCTGTCTTTTGCTGCTATTCTTGCACCAGCTTCAATTATTTTTTCCCAATCTTCTCTTGTGTAAAGGTATAGAATTTTCAATGTACTGTCAGAACTTTTAGCAATTACAAATTTGTCTCCGAGAACTTCACGCATAGATACTGGAAGAATCACTCTGCCCTTATCATCCACCCTATGTGTAAATTCACCATACATTGCCATCAGCTTATCTCCAATACACTAAATAACCACTTATACACCACTTTGTAACCACTTGCCTACATTTTACACCTCATTTCCTGCCTTTGTCAATACTATTTTCACACTTTTTTTACATTTTCAAAATAAAAAAACGCCTCTATCAGAGACGTCTTCAAAATCACTCTTTATATTATTTACAACCTTTTAACCTGTTCTCTTCTGATTGAAGCAGATATTATTATTCCAATCATTGCAAAACTTCCTATAAGGTTTGTGCCTCCTGCAGATATAAATGGCAGAGGTATTCCCGTTACAGGAAGAAGTCCTATATTCATTCCAATATTTTCTATAAAATGGAAAGCTATCATTGCAGACATACCTGCAACTATGAACTGACCATAATAACTTGCACATTTTGATGCAATGTATATACATCTGATAATAATCCCAAAGGCTAATAACACTATAGCAGCACATCCTATGAATCCCAATTCTTCTCCAATTGCAGAAAAAATGAAATCTGATTCTTTAATGGGTATTCCATTACCCTGAGTTTGAATACCATTAAAAAGACCTGCTCCAGACCATCCTCCGCTACCTAAAGCAACGATAGATTTTGATGTCTGATATCCTGCACCAGTAGGATCAAAAGTCGGATCAATAAAAACACGAATCCTATTTTTTTGCCAGTCATCCAAAAACATCCAAATAAAAGGCAAGGAAATACCCAAAGCCAGTACAGATAAAATTATATATCTGTATTTAATACCATATACAAATATTAGTACTGCAAAAGAAAAAGCAAAAACAGTTGCAGTTCCTAAGTCTGGCTGCATAAGGATAAGACCTATAGGTAGAATTCCTGATATTGCAATAAATATAAGTCTTTTTAGGGAAAATTCCTCTTTAAGCAGCTCAAATTGAGAAGGAAGGAACATCATATATGCTACTTTCATTAGTTCAGAAGGTTGAAAACTGAATACTCCGAATAAATCTATCCAGCTATTCGATCCAATATTAACATTATCTCTGCCATATCCGAATGGAATAACATACATAAGCATTAATAAACCTATTATATAGAATGCAATACCCCAGTAGCGCAAAAATGAGTAATCCAATATGGAAAATCCCAAGCACAAAAATAATCCTAAAGCTATACTGAATAATTGCGTTTTAAGAATTGACGGACCGGAATTCATAGTATCAACAACACTAGGCATAGCAACAATACCTATTGCTGTTAAAGCTAAGACTAATCCTAAAAGAATATAATCAAACTTTTTAAAAAATGTCCTGACGCTGATTTTATTGAACATCAACAATGCCTTTCATCTTCTTTAATGTAAAGTATATTACATTATTGCTCAACACTCAACAACTTGGACTTCATTATTACCCTGATCTCATAATTTACGGTGATTACACATTCACATATTAGTATTTTCTTCATTCTTTCAATAACCAAGGATGAGGCAATCATGATTTCCCCTTCTTTAACTGACTTCTTATATATAATATTATTTTCAAGTGTTACACAGACCGGACCATATGAATTCGCAGCCATTGCGCAAGAAAAATCAGCAAGTGAATATATAACACCTCCCTGACAAAGATCAACACCATTCAAATGGTCTCTCTTTACCATAAGTGAAGCTGAGGCCTTCCCCTCTGAAATCTCAACAATTTCACAGTTCAGAAGGCCATAAGCAAACCTGTCATTTTCAAATCTTTTATATACATCCTCTAACATCTTATCTTTGCATCAAATTTCTTTTCTAAAATATTTATAATATCAGACATTGCTTTATTAACTTCATCTTCTTCAAGAGTTCTTTCAATTGATCTGAATGTGAACGCATATGAGAGGCTCTTATAGCCCTCTTCAATCTGGCCTCCTGTATACATGTCAAACAACTGAACATCTTCTAAAATATCCTTGGCAACCTTCCTTGACTCATTCAGTAAATCTGCAGACAAAATAGATTTATTAACTACTACTGAAAGATCTCTCTGTGATGAAGGATACTTAGGTAAAGACTTGAAGTTTCTGGAAAAATCAGTCTTTTGAGCTAACTCTTCAATCGGCATAATAAGGATATATGATTCATCAGGAGCATCAAAAGCTTCAGTGACTTTGTAATCTATCTGTCCAAGAATACCAATTTTGCTTCCATCATGGATTATGTCAGCACATCTTCCTTTATGAAATACTTCATTTTCCATATTCGTGCTATAAAAAACATCTGTTATCCCTAATCTTTTCAGCACACTTTCTGCAACTCCTTTTATATCGTAAAAATCACATGAGCCATACATGCCAACAGTTATATAGTCGATTTCTTTTGCTAAATTATCACTAGGATGATATGTTTTTCCAATTTCAAAAAATCTTGCTTTTTGTAAATTTCTGTTGCTATTGTAAGATAATACCTTTAGCATTCCTGGTATAGTAGTTGTTCGCATAACTGAAAAATCTTCCCCCAATGGATTTTTTATAACCATGCAATCTCTAAGAGGATTATTCATATCTAATCCAAGCTTATCGAAATTCTTAGGGCTGATAAACGAATAAGTCATTATTTCATACAATCCGCAACAAACTAATGTTTCACTAATAGTTTTTCTGACATTTTGAATATGCGTTCTTGCTCCTTGAGTTACCGATTGTCCCAATGTCAGAGAAGGTACTATTTTGTTGTAACCATATAACCTAGCAATTTCTTCTGCAAGATCAGCATATGTTGAAACATCTGGTCTGAAAGTCGGAACAACTACTGTATTATCTGACTTAATACTCATACCTAATCTTGTAAGTATTGACTTCATATCATTTATCTTAATGTCAGTACCTAAAAGAGTATTTATCTTATCTGAATCAAGCAATACACTATTTGGCATTGGCAATTCTTTATGTACATCAATTATTCCCTTTGATACTTTACCTGCACCAATCATCTCAACTAGCTCACATGCTCTGTTGATAGCAGTCAAAGTATTATTTGCATCAAGTCCTTTTTCAAAAAGAGCAGATGAATCTGTACGCATGCCAAGCTTCTTTGCAGTTATTCTAATGCTTGTCGGATTAAACATAGCAGATTCAAAAAGAACTGTTTTAGTGTTCTCATTTACTTCGCTATTCATAGCTCCCATAATACCTGCTACAGCAACAGTTTTTTTAGCATCTGATATTACTAGCATAGAACTGTCAAGTTCTCTTTCTTTTTCATCTAGAGTAATAACTAATTCATCATTATATGCTCTTCTTACATTTATAAGACCACCTTCAATATAGTTTAAGTCAAATGCATGCATTGGCTGCCCTAATTCCAGCATAACATAATTAGTGATATCAACTATGTTATTTATAGGTCTTACTCCAGCATTTCTAAGTCTTTGACGCATCCATTCAGGAGATGGCTCGATTACAACATCAGTTATAATCCTGCCACAATATCTTGAACATAAATCGTATGCTGATATAGTTATTTTTATATAATCAGAAGATTTTCCTTTTCCCTGCTCTTTTAATGCAATTTGTTTTTCTTTTATTGGAACATTGAGAGCAGCCGATGCTTCTCTTGCAATACCTTTAATACAATAACAATCCTGTCTGTTCGGAGTTATTTCAAATTCAACAACAGTATCGTCAAGACCTGCATATTTTTTAATATCCATTCCGATAGGAGTGTCTTCTTTTAAAATCCATATTCCATCATCGCAAGCATCAGGATAATCATGTTTTGTAAGATTAAGTTCCTGAACAGAACACATCATACCCTCAGATAATTCTCCTCTTAATTTACCTTTTCTGATTATTTTACCTTTTGGCAGAGTTGAATTATCTAAAGCTATAGGTACTATTTGTCCTACCTTGACATTTGGAGCACCTGTAACAATCTGAAGAACAGATTCTTTAACATCAACTTTTGCAATTAGCAGATGATCAGAATCAGGATGATTCCATAATTCTAGAATTTTTCCAGTAACAACACGATTTATCTCTTTTCCAACAATTGAATAACCTTCAACTTTTGTTCCACTCATTGTCATTAAATCACAAAAACTTTTTATATCTCTATCTATTTTAACAAAATCTCTTAACCAGCTTATTGGTGTTTTCATATATATCCTCCTAGAATTGAGACAAGAATCTCATGTCATTTTCATATAATAAGCGTAAATCATTTATACCAAATACCGCCATAGCTGTACGCTCAACACCTAATCCAAATGCGAAGCCTGTGTAAATGTCAGGATCAATCCCGCAGTTTCTCAAAACATTTGGATGTACCATACCTGCACCTAGTATTTCAATAAATCCCTCATACTTACAAACAGGACAACCTTTACCTTTACATACCCAGCAGCTTACATCAACTTCTGCGCTTGGTTCAGTGAATGGAAAGTAATGAGGACGAAGCCTTATCTCTGTAAACTCCCCAAATAGTTCTTTTGCAAATAATTTTAAAGTCGCAACCAGATTCCCCATTGTTATTCCCTTATCAACAACAAGTCCTTCTACCTGATGGAATAAAGGTGAATGAGTAGCATCAATCTCATCAGATCTGTATACTCTTCCAGGACATATTATTCTAATGGGTGGATTTGTACGTTCCATTACCCTTGCTTGAACAGGAGAGGTCTGTGTCCTTAAAAGCTTTTGTGCATCAAAATAGAATGTATCCTGTTCATCTTTTGATGGATGATTTTCCGGTGTATTTAATTGATCGAAATTATAATGAACAGTTTCAATTTCTGGACCTTCTGCAATCTGATATCCTAATCCAATAAATATATCCTCTATTTTCTGTATAACTTGTGAAAGAGGATGCATAGAACCAATTTCATTTTTTACTCCCGGCATTGTAACATCAATAGTCTCTTTTTCCAGTCTTTCATTAAGTACGTTATACTGGATTTTTTGCTCCATCTCATCAAACAGCATATTCAGTTTTTCGCGTGCTTCATTAGCAGCTTTTCCAGCTGCAGGTCTTTCTTCAGGTGAAAGAGAACTCATACCTCTTAATATCTGAGTAAGTTCTCCTTTTTTTCCTAAGTATTGAACCTTCAGTTCTTCAATCCTCTTCATGTCTTTTGCTGAAGAAATCTCGCTTTGTGCTGTTATTAACATATTATCCAGCTGTAACATTTTTCTTTTCCTCCGTAAATATAAATAAAGCCTTCATCCCAATAGGGCGAAAGCTGATTCAAACCATGAGACTACGCATCCAACAATGCTAGAGACTTCTATCGGTGTCCATCCGTTCCAGCCTACATATAATTTTCAACCGGACCACTCCAAAAGGAACTTCCCCAAATTGCTCTTTACAACGCTTTCAGCCAAGGCATTGTCTCTCTTTGAAAAATCAGATAAGGGTACTTTCTTTCTTCATAGTGTTTACAGTATTCTATCATATTATCAGAAAATATCAATAAAATTTTTAAAACGATCATTAAAAATTAGTAAAAATTGAATTCTGCAAAAAAATAGAACTGTTTAGAACAGTTCTAAATTTGCATATTAAAAAACGAATATTACTAAAAAATTATACCTTGGGCAATCATTGCATCTGCAACTTTTAAGAACCCAGCCATATTAGCTCCTGCCATAAGATCGCCTTCAACTCCATAAGTTTTAGCCGTTTCACTAACATTATCAAATATACCTTTCATAATAGCTTTCAATCTTTCATCAACTTTTTCAAAGGTCCAACTATATCTCATGGAATTCTGGCTCATTTCCAATCCGCTTGTTGCAACTCCACCTGCATTTGCTGCTTTCGCAGGTCCATAAAGAACCTTACTATTCTGAAAATACTCTATTGCTTCAGGTGTACAAGGCATGTTTGCACCTTCTGCAACTGCAATTACATTATTTTCAACCAATTTTTTTGCATCATCCAGCTCTAATTCATTTTGCGTAGCGCATGGTAATGCTATATCACATGGAATAGCCCAAGGTCGTTGACCCTCAAAATATTCAGCTCCTTTTACTATATCAGCATATTCAAATATTCTTTTTCTTTCAACTTCCTTAAGTTTCTTCAATAAATCAAGATCGATACCATTTGGATCATATATAAATCCATCACTATCGCTTGCTGTAACAGGAAGTCCTCCAAGTTCATAAATTTTCTCTATTGCATATATTGCAACATTGCCAGAACCAGATACACATACTTTTTTATTTTTTATTGAATCATTTTTTAAACCCTTAAGCATTTCTTCAGTAAAATAACATAACCCATAACCTGTAGCTTCTTTGCGAACCAATGAACCTCCATAGGCTAATCCTTTTCCAGTTAAAACGCCGGTAAATTCATTTGCAAGTCTTTTATACTGTCCAAAAAGATATCCTATTTCACGAGCACCTGTTCCAATATCTCCGGCTGGTACATCAAGATTTGGGCCTATATGTCTGTAAAGCTCAGACATAAATGCCTGACAGAATCTCATTATCTCCATATCTGATTTTCCTTTTGGATTAAAGTCAGAACCTCCTTTTCCACCGCCCATTGGTAGTCCTGTTAGACTATTTTTGAAAATCTGTTCAAAGCCAAGGAATTTCAAAACAGATGCATTTACTGAAGGATGAAGACGAAGGCCTCCCTTATATGGACCAATTGCTGAATTAAACTGAACACGGTATCCCCTGTTAACATTGACTTTTCCATCATCTGATACCCATGTCACCCTGAAGGTTATAAGTCTTTCCGGTTCGGTTATTCTTTCAAGTATTCCATGTTTCTCATATATATCATTATTCTCTATTACAGGTGTAATAGTTTCAAAGACTTCTTTGACAGCTTGATGAAACTCTGGCTCGTTAGGATTTCTTGCAACTATGTCTTCATACACTCTTGCAATATAAGGACTTTTAAATTTCATTTTTCGTTTACTCCATTCATATATTTAGTATTTTTTGCATTATTTCATTAAACAAAAATCATTTTAGTTATATTAACATATGTTTATAATATTTTCAATATGTTAATTTTAAAAAATAACAGGGTTTCCCCTGTCATTCTATGTTCTATATTTTATATTTTTACTCTTTCAACTCTATTAGATTAGGTTATTCTTTTATCCAAGAAGTGAAATTAAAACTCCCGCAGCAATGGCTGAACCAATAACTCCTGCAACATTAGGTCCCATCGCATGCATCAATAAGAATATATTCGGATTTTCGCTTTGTGCAACTTTCTGAGATATCCTTGCTGCCATAGGAACTGCAGAAACTCCGGCAGAACCAATCAAAGGATTGATTTTTTTCTTACTGAAAACATTCATTAATTTAGCAAACAGTATTCCTGTAATAGTTCCGAATATGAAAGCTAATACTCCAAGACCAAGAATCTTAAGCGTTTCTGCTTTTAAGAAATTAGATGCTGTTGCTGTAGCTCCCACAGCAAGGCCGAGACAAATAGTTATAATGTTAATAAATTCATTTTGCAAGGTTTTTGACAATCTATCAGTAACACCACTTTCCTTAAGCAAGTTTCCAACCATTAAAGATGCGACAAGAACAGCTGCGCTTGGAATTAAGAATGCAACAACGATTGTAACTAGTATAGGGAATATTATCTTCTCTGTTTTACTTACAGGTCTTAATTGCTCCATGACAATTGCTCTTTCCTTTTTTGTAGTGAGCATCTTCATAAACGGAGGTTGTATAACTGGGACTAAGGCCATATATGAATATGCCGCAACAGCAATGGCTCCTAAAAGATGTGGGGCCAAGATGGATGCAGTATAAATGGCAGTAGGTCCGTCTGCTCCGCCAATTATTCCAATCGCTCCTGATTCTGCTGCAGTAAATCCCAATTTTGTTGCTAAGAAATATGCAGAGAATATACCAAACTGTGCTGATGCTCCTAGTATAAAGCTTTTTGGATTAGCAATCAGAGGACCGAAATCGGTCATAGCTCCTATGCCCATAAATATAAGTGGTGGGAATAAACCAACTTTTATTCCAATATATAATATATCCAGTAATCCGCCATTTCTTAAGACATCACCATAATTAATATTCTTCATATTTTCCCATAATTCAGGATTAAAAACGTTTGAACCAGGAAGATTCGTAGCTAACATACCGAAAGCTATAGGTACAAGCAGAAGAGGCTCGAATTTCTTAACTATTCCTAAATATAACAGCACAAGAGATACTACTATAAGTATGCCTTGCTGCCAAGTGATATTTACAAATGCTGATTGATTAAATAAATCTTTTAAACTTTCGAGTAACATATTTACACCTGCCCTAAATTTTCTTATTTACAAGATTCATCCTGCCAGCTTGACTCCAAGATGACGAAGATACTGTTCTAACTAAAGGTCTAACCACTATTTTACAAACATTCTTTATATTATTCTGCTGAAGGTATGTTTCTATACATGCTAATACAGCTGCAATTTCTTCTTCATCATCAGAATCTGCATATATCTCAGCAACAGGTGTAACAGGCTTTTCAACTTGTTTGACTACAGCTGTTTTGTTAGTGCTATTCTTACCCATTAATTTTGAAAATAAGATTATAACAGCTGTCAATATGAGCATCCCTATAATTACTACAAGGAATCCTGTTATAGTCTGTAATAATGCATTTTCCATGGTCCACCTCCAATTCGCTATCTCAATAAATATATAATAAAACGCAACTTAAGTCAATGATATAAAGATGGATTATTTATATTCAGTCATAAATCCAACTCTCTGATGTGCTTCAATTAACTCATCTACCATCTTTATAATATCATCCACAGACAAAATAGCTGCACATCTAGGTTCAAGCATTACAGCCCTATATATGTCTTCTCTCTTCTTTGTTATCGCAGCTTGAATTGTTAGAAGATGAACATTTATATTAGTCATATTCATTGCAGCTAACTGCACAGGAAGCCTGCCTACATGACATGGATTTATTCCGTTCCCATCTATCATACATGGAACCTCAACACATGCATCAGCAGGCAGATTCTCAATTAATCCTGTATTCATTACATTACCGCCAATTTTAAATGGTTTGTTTGTTACTACTGCTTCCATTATGTATGATGCATATTCCCTGCTTCTTTCATGGTCTATCCTGCCATTATTTAAAAGTTCTTGTTTTTGTTCAGCCCATCTGCTAATTTGTTTTCTGCAGCGTCTGGGATATTCATCCAGCGGAATATTAAATTTTTCAATTAATTCTGGATAATTAGGTTTTATAAACCAAGGGTTGTACTCAGCATTATGCTCACTTGATTCAGTACAGTAGTACCCAAGATGTTTTATATACTCAAACCTTACCATATCTTTGTGCTTTTCTGTTTTGTTCTTAATAGCAGCTTTTTTTCTAATTTCAGGATAAAGATCATTTCCATCCTTATCTTTTATATCAAGAAGCCAGCCCATATGATTAATTCCTGCAATAAAATCTACTCTGCCTTCAAGTTTGTCTTGCATTCCAACTCCGTTTAGTACAGCTTCAGAGCATACCTGTACTGAATGGCATAAACCGACAGTTTTAACCTTTGTATATCTTTGCATATATCCTGCCAACATTGACATTGGATTAGTGTAATTCAATAATAAAGCGTTAGGACATACCTGCTCGATATCAGTAGCAAACTCTTTCATAACTGGAATAGTCCTCAATGCTCTCATAATCCCGCCAATTCCCAAAGTATCAGCAATGGTCTGATTAATTCCATATTTTTTTGGTATCTCGAAATCAATTACAGTACATGGTTCATATCCACCTACCTGAATTGCATTAACGATAAAATCAGCATCTCTTAGTGCGTCTTTTCTGTTTTCTACTCCAAGATAAGACTTAATAGTAGCCTTGTTATTATTAATATTGTTATTAAGAGTATCAACAAGAAGTTTTGAATCATTTAATCGTTGTTCATCAATATCATACAATGCAAACTCTGAATCAGCTAAAACAGGCGTACACATACAGTCACCTATTACGTTTTTTACAAATACAGAACTACCTGCCCCCATAAAAGTTATTTTGCTCATAATAATCTCCCTTCATAAATCTGGTTAAATGCTATCATACATAGTAATACTGTACAACATCAAAAACTGTGTTATATCTTTATATATGACAATTTGGTGTTATTGAAAATGAAAGTACTTACTTCTTGACCATATTCTCTTTTGATAAGAATATTATCTTCTTTTTCCGATATAGAGAATGTCCCATATCTAAGCAGTTCATTCGAACTTCTTTGATTAAGGAAACCTTTATAAATCTCAAAAATTCTTAAATCTTCTTTACCCCATGGATACGTCCTTCGGTTAAAAGGGTCTTTTAACCCTTGACTGCCTGCTTCATCTGCATAATAAATTGTCGGAACTCCTGGAAGACATATAAGAAGAGATATGATAAAATTCAAACGCTTAACAGCAATTTCATATTCCTCCTTATTTAGATAAATATTCTTTTGCTGATTTCTCGGTATATTTTCAAAATCTGATTTTCCTCCTAGTACAGAAAGTATTCTGGAAACATCATGTGTACTTAGCATATTCATAAGACATTCATATACCTGCTTAGGATAGTTCTCACGAATTATTTCAATTTTTCTACAAAAAGTTTTCGCATCTATTTTGCCTAAAGTATAGTTTATAAGGGCATCCCTGTAAGGGTAATTCATGACTGAATCCAATTCATATCCATACAGATACTCCCGTTTTTTGCCATAACTTGACTTGTTTGATGCATCTTCCCATACTTCTCCTATTAATACTGATTGGTTATCTATACTTTTAATTTTACTTCTTAATGCTTTAATATATTCATCAGGAAGTTCATCTGCGACATCAAGCCTAAATCCTTTTATACCAAGATTCATCCATTTTTCAAGAGAAGATAATGTGTGACTCATAAATGACGGATTTGTTTCAATAGTATTTGGTAAAGTTTCAATTCCCCACCATGATTCATATGTATTATCTTTTTTAAAGACGTACCAGCTTCTATACTCAGATTGCTTGTCATTAAAAGCACCCTGATATCCAAATGTCATATTTTTATTAAAATACACACTGTCACTACCAGTATGCGAAAATACCATATCAAGAATAATGTATATATCTCTTTTTTTAGCTTCTTCACATAATATTCTCAAATCGTTCTCTTCACCTAAAGTATCATCTACTGACATGTAGTCTGCTACATCATATCTATGATTTGAATAAGCCAGATATATTGGATTAAGATAAATTACTCCAACTCCTAATGATTTTATATAATCCAGTTTCTTAATAATTCCATCTAAATTCCCTCCAAAGAAGTCGGAACACTCCATAGTACCGCTTTTAAAATCATCTTCTATATACGGGTCTTCATACCAACTTTCATGAAAATAGCGGTCCCAGTACGGACTTTGCTTTATATTTTCTTTATAGAATCTGTCAGGAAAAATCTGATACATGACTCTTCCTTTAATCCAATCAGGAGTATTAAATTTGTCATATACTGTTATTTGATAGTCCAAAGGCTTTTTATCGTATTTTTTTCCTATACCCTGTAACATATCCATATCATTACCATAATAAACGGTATGGTAAGGGGTTGATACTTCAAAATGATAATACATCAAGCCTGGTTTGTGCAATGAATGCAATGATAATGTAAAAACAGATAGATCCCCAGTAAGACTGTCTATCTGCATTTCATGACTTATGTGGTTAATTATGATGGCTGCTTTGACAGGAGCATCACATCTTACATCAATTCTGAATTTAATCAATGTAGCACACTGCACAGCTCCAAATATAGATTTATATACAGTATCCCTGCTATTGTAAAAAATTTCGAGCATTATTTAAGTTTCCAAATCCGTTTATTATAATTTGCAATACTAATATCTGATGAGAATCTTCCGGCATTTGCCACATTTATAATAGCCTTTTTATTCCAGCTGTTTCTGTCTTCATAATCAGCAACCATTTTGTCATGCGTTTCTTTATATGATTTGAAATCACCCATGATAAGATACTGATCGCTCATTGATGATCTACATGAAAGCAAAGAATCATATATCTCTTTATACAGGTTAAGCCTTTCAGAATTTATAGATCCGTCTATAAGCATATCCAATGCTTTTTTAAGTTTCGGATCCTCATTTAAATATATTCTAGGATCATACAATCCTGTTTCGTAAATCTGCTGTACAGTTTTTGAATCAAATCCGAAAATGTATATGTTTTCATCACCGACACTTTCATGTATTTCTACATTTGCACCATCCAGAGTACCAAGTGTTAATGCACCATTAAGCATAAATTTCATGTTTCCAGTCCCGCTCGCTTCTTTAGAGGCAGTTGAAATCTGTTCTGATATGTCACTTGCAGGAAATATCATCTGTGCTAATGAAACTGAATAATTCTCAAGAAAGACAACCTTAATCTTATCCATTATCCTAGTATCATTATTAACAAGATTTGCTACATCATTAATTAGCTTAATTATAGTTTTCGCTCTGTTATATCCTGGCGCTGCTTTCGCAGCAAATATACATGTTATAGGTCTGGCTTCTCTGTATTTATCAGGATCTTCAATTATTTCTATATAGTTGTATAGTATCCTTATGATATTCATCAACTGCCTTTTATATTCATGGAGCCTTTTTGCCTGAACGTCAAATATAGAGTCTTCACTTACAGCTATACCTGTAGTGTTTCTAATATATTCAGCAAGCTTCTTTTTGTTATTTCTTTTTATCTTATCAAACTTATCTGAAAAATCCTTATTGTCAGCATACTCTTCAAGTTTCTTAAGTTTCATTGTGTCACTAATCCACTCTTTACCTATTTTAGATGTAATCAGATCAGATAAATCCTTATTAGATAACATAAGCCATCTTCTATGTGTAACTCCATTAGTTACATTTGTAAACTTATCCTTAAATATGTCAGCATAATCTTTGAATGTATCTTCTTTTATTATATTTGAATGAAGTTGTGATACTCCGTTTATCGAATATGCCCCTGCTATACATAATGGAGCCATAGCTATTTGACCGTATGCAATTATTGCCATTTTGTGAATATCATTTCTTTTCTCAGGAAAATCCTTATAAATCATTGAACAGAAACGCTCATTAATCTCTTTAACTATACTGTATATTCTTGGCAGTACCTGCATGAAAAGATTCTCTGGCCATTTTTCTAAAGCTTCAGCCATTATCGTGTGATTAGTATATGCAAACATTCTTGAGGTTATTTCCCAAGCTTGCTCCCATCCTAATCCCTGTTCATCCATTAATATCCTCATAAGCTCAGGGATTGCTAACGCAGGATGTGTGTCATTAATATGAATTACTGCGGTTTGAGGCAGTTTTTCAATAGGTTGATTGGTTTTTAAAAATTTAGATACTATCATCTGACAGGTTGCAGAAACAAAGAAATAGTGCTGTTTCAGTCTTAAAGATTTCCCTTCATAATGTCTGTCTTCTGGATATAAGATATGTGAAAGCACTTCTGCCATTTCTCTTTCTTCTACTGCCTTAAGATACTCTCCTTTATTGAAGCTGACCATATCTAGGTGCTTTGGAGATACTGCTTTCCAGAGCCTTAAAGAATTAACCCTGTCATTCATATATCCAATTATAGGCATATCATATGGAACGGCTAGTACTGTAGTATAATCACTATGGACAAATCTCAATTTGTCACCTTCCCATGATTCTAATATCTGTCCTCCAAAATGGACTTCCATTTTTTCCTCTGGTCTTTCAACCTCCCAGACATTTCCATCTTCAAGCCATGCATCAGGATACTCAACCTGATAACCGTCAATTATCTTCTGCTTAAACAATCCATACTCATATCTTATACCGCATCCTTGTGCAGGAAGATCCAGTGTTGCTAAAGAGTCGATAAAACAGGCCGCTAAACGTCCTAATCCCCCATTGCCAAGTCCTGCATCAGGTTCAGATGATACAATTGACATAAAATCCAATCCCAGTTCTTTACATGCCTGTAGATATTCATCATATCTACCGATGTTCAATATATTATTAGATAATGCTCTACCCATTAAAAACTCTATGGAAAGATAATAAACCTGTTTTTTATCAGGTTTTCTTTCTGAAGCAGCCCACTTCTGCATTATCTCATTTTTAACCGTTATTGCAAATGCCTTATAAATCTGACTTTGGCTGGCTGTTTCAATGGATTTACCGAATGTTCTGTTTAATGTTTCACTTATTTCTTTTATTACTGTATTTTCACTATTTAATGTTTTTTTCAAATAAGGGTACTCCTTCACCAATCTGATATTATACGAAAAAGATTTTTATTTAGCAACTATTTCATGCTTTTTTGAATATCTCTTTAAGAAATGAGACAGATTCAGCTGCCTGAATATCCAGCATTTCGCCAGTAGCATTATCTGACATATCTCGCCATATCTTTATATCGTTTCCCACTTTGCCTCCTGTAAGCACAAAAGGCTCCATTACAACAGCACCGCTATAATCTATATTCTTTAATGCTTTCGCGATCTCAAGCCAGTTTATTATTTTCCCCTGTCCAGGAAGCCTTCTATTATTCTCGCCAACATGAAAATGACCTAAATAACCTTTTGTCTGCAGTATAGCTTCTCTCATATCATCTTCTTCCATATTCATATGATAAGTGTCCAGCATTGCTTTTACATTTTTTTTGCCAACTTGCTTTACGAAAGATACGCATTCTAAAGCAGTATTTATTAAAAATCCCTCATGTCTATTTAGAGACTCCATACAAATATTAATATTGTAATCAGCAGCTAGATCTGCCAACTTTGAAACTCCCTTGACTGAACGTTCCCAGTCACTTGGTTTATTTATCTGTTTAGTGTAATCTACAGGCCAATAGTAATATAAACCTCCTCCGACTGTATCAATATCCAAAGCTTTTAATACTTTGAAAACCTTTTCCCAGAAATGCAGCGTGTTATTTACTACTTTAGAATCTTCTGATGCAATATTCTGAGTAGGCTTTGGACCATAACCGGCTGTAAGGCTAATTTTGTATTTCTCTTTGGCTTCATACAGAGCTTTGACATCATCACTTGAAACCTCATCCAAGGAAGCACAGGATATTTCTAATATATCGAATCCAAGATTTGCTGCTTTTTTTATATATCCTTCATAATCTGCTCCCCACTGTTTTTCCCAGAAAGCATAATAAATACCAAACTTCATAGTTATGCCAAAGCCCTTTCATAAACCGTAATATATTGTTGTGCTGCTGTATCCCATGAAAAATTCGTTTTCATAGCCCTTTTTGCAAGTTTTGTCCATTTCTCCTTATCTTTATATGTCTGGCATGCAAGATATATTGTATGAGCCATCTCATGAGCATTATAGTTTTGGAAAAGATATCCGTTTCCTGTGTCTTTCTGCGGGTCATATTGAATTACAGTATCTCTCAAGCCTCCGACCGCTCTAACAATAGGTACAGTACCGTACTTCATTGCAATAAGCTGGCTTATTCCGCAAGGTTCTGATAATGAAGGCATTAGGAACATATCAGCACCAGCATATATTTTTCTCGCCATCTGTTCATCAAATCTGATAACAGATGCTACCTTGCCGTAATATCTTGCATGTGTAGATTGGAAAAACTGCTCATATTGTTCCTCACCAGTACCAAGAACAACAAATTGAACATTAAAAGACATAATGTCATCAAATACTCTTCTCACCAGATCCAAGCCCTTTTGAGAAACCAGTCTGGATATCATAGCAATTATCGGTATCTTTTCATTAACATCAAGGTCTAGCTGTTTTTGTAGCATCATTTTGTTGGTATTCTTTTTTTCGATATCCCTTATACCAAAAGTCTGATAAATGAACTTGTCAGTTTTAGGATCATATTCTTCTTCATCAAGACCATTAACGATTCCATAAAGGTCCAGATTCCTTTGATTTATAACACCATCTAAATTCTCTCCAAAAAATGGATTTCTTATCTCTTCTTTATATGTATTGCTGACTGTAGTTATCTTATCTGAATAGATAAGCCCTGCTTTCATAAAATTGATTCTTCCAAAAAATTCTAGTTTGTCTATTACTGCATAATCCATTGATAAATTAAAAAGGTCAGGAAGAACAGAGGACTCATAAATTCCCTGATACTTTAAATTATGTATAGTGAAAACAGTCCTTAAGTTATCGTAGAAGCCATTATAGACTGGATTCTTTATATACTGGTCCTTAAGTAACAGAGCTATCATAGCAGTCTGCCAGTCATTAAGATGCAGGATATCATATGATTTATTAATAAGTTTAAGTGATTCTAAAACAGCTCTGTTGAAAAAAGCCATTCTTTCCGCTTCATAATCGCCATAACTGTATATTTTATCGGAACCAAAATAAAATTCATTATCAATAAAATATATGGTGATTCCTTTATGTTTTAAGGTTAGTATTCCAGCATACTGTTTTCTCCATCCAACAGTTACAATGGTACTAGTAAGAAACTTCGCTTCATATTTCCATTTATCTCTAATGCTTTTATAGTATGGTAGAATTATCGCTGTTTCGTGCCCTTTCGCAGCTACAGAATACGGCAGAGCTCCAATGACATCAGCTAATCCTCCAGCCTTTGCAAAAGGTGTTCCTTCAGTTGATACATATAAAATTTTCATTACACAATCGCTCCTTTGTTAATCAATACAAGATATGACTGTTGCCCTGTAAGTCTGATATCTTTTCTAATAATGACTTCCTTATCAAGAATGACATGTTCCAATATCGCATCTTCCATAACTTCTGAGTTCTGCATTATTATCGAATTTATAACTTTTGCTCCTTTTTCGATTTTGACACCTCTAAATATTATGCTGTTTTCAACATATCCGTTTATAACACATCCATCTGCTATTAAAGAGTTTTTAACTACTGCAGAATCCATATATTTAGTTGGTGCTTCATCTTTTACTTTCGTATAAATCCTTCCAGGTCTGAAAAATAGTCTCTCCCTGATATCCTTATTCAGTATAACCATATTTGCCTGATAAAAGGTTTTAATGGAATCAATTCTTGCAACAAAATCCTTTGCGATATAACCGGTCATTCTCATGTGATCTACTCTTTTAGACAGTATCTCACTTAGAGACCCTTTTTCCCCAGATGCTAATCCATCTCGAATTAGATATATTAAAAACTCCTTATTAATTATATATATGTCAAGTGATATCTTGTTACTAAGATTAGTAGAGGAATAAGCCTTAATCTGATTAACTCTGTCATCTTCATCGAGATTTAAGAAGAACCTGTTCTTCAATCCGCTTACCTCACCTCTTGGTTCAAGATTCTGATAGAAAATTGTAACAATAGAGTTAGTATTAACATGTTTTTCAAATGCATCATCAAAATTCAAATTACAAATCAAATGGCTTTTAGAAAGTACAACATATTTTTGAGGTGACTTTTCTAAAAAATCCAGAGCTCCTGCCAGGTCAGACAAATCTCCATTCTCATTGCTCATTGTATCTCTTGAAGAGAATGGCGGTATCAGAAGCAATCCGCCTATTTTCCTGTTAAGGTCCCATTCTTTTCCTGTACCAAGATGATCCATTAGTGATTTGTAGTTTTTCTGAGTTATTATTCCAACATTAGTTATTCCTGAATTGACCATTGATGATAAAATAAAATCAATAATCCTGTATCTTGAAGCTA
>JAQVAJ010000057.1:1754-7813 GCA_028690885.1 Clostridia bacterium | reverse complement strand
GTTGTTCGAGCTTTTGAAGAACAAACAACGCTTTCGCTCGAAAAATCATATATTACTGCGTCTGTGTATGTACCGCCAGTATCAATACCGATTCCTAGTGCCATAAAACACCTCCAAACGGTAACATTCTACATAACTTTGAATGATTTTACCATACATATTTGTCAATTTTACAGATATATAAGTTTTCCGCCTTCTTTTCTGGATTGTTCTGCCAGCATTACATTCCTGTGGCTCACAATTGTAGTATCTATGAACGTCAGATCATCTTTTTTGATTGGTTCGTTATTAAGCAATTTAATGAAGTTTTTAACAATGGCAATGTCTCCGGATATGTGTACAAAGTGTATTACACCTGCTCTTACTACTTTCTTACTTTTTCCGAATTCATTGATAATAAAACGGCCCTTTGACTCATCACATAAAATATCCGCTTTTTCCATATGAATACTGGTCCGTCTGTAATTAAGCCTTGAAAAAGCAGTAACATTGAGATTGACATATCTGTCATTTTTATAATCCATTGTTACTACCTGATGATCACATGCATTGTTATCGCATCTGTATACACATCTTCCATATAAACCGGTCCTTAATGACTCATATTTATCTTTTCTGTTATATTTTGGCTTACCAGTTATTACATTTCCAAGAAACTTAAGAAAAGTAAACCTCCATATAGGTGCAGTTATATATAGTTTTTCAGCATCATATGGACATTTGCTTTTAACATGCCTTGGACATTCTAAACATATTTTTGCACTATCCTTCGGTGCATTATCTTTTTTGAAATATGAAAGACTTCCATATGATGAAATAGACTGGCATCCGTCACCCATCAGCCAGTGTATAAGATCAAAATCATGACAACATTTTGCCATAAGCATAGGTGTAGTAGTTTCTGAGTCTCTCCAGTTTCCTCTTACGTAACTGTGCGCAAAATGAAAATATCCGATGTTCTCAGTGTGTTCAATTGAAATAATTTTACCGTATTTTTCACTTTTCACTATTTGATTCATCTTCTTAAAGAATGGGGAATACCGCATAACATGGCATACAACTACATGAAGTCCCTTTTCTTTGGCCTTGTCTCTAATCATCTCACATTCAGGTATATTTGTTGATACAGGTTTTTCAAGCATTATATGATATCCGCATTCAATTGCAGCCATAGCATGTCGAAAATGGTCTTTGTCCATTGTACAGATATATATCGCATCTGCAAGTTTACCGGCTTTGAAAAATTTATGTTCATCAAGGTATCTTTTGTCTTTATCTATCTTGTATTTATCCCCATATGAGTTCAGCCGGTATTCATCAGAATCACATAATGCGGTTATTCTGGCTTTATTTCCATTAAATAGCCTTGTCCATCTCATATATCCGCTTCCTCTGTTGCCCAAACCGATAACAGCAATAGTGATCATTTTTCAGCCTCCCATTTTTTCCATGTTTCAAACTCATACCCAATTGTAGCCTGATTCCCGTTTCTTACAACAGGTGTTTTTATTATCTGCTGGTTTAAAAGCAAAATATCAAATTTATTATCGTTCTTTGCATATTTAAATAAAAGTAGCTTATCCTTATCTTTTGATTTTTCATCAACGAGGTTATCTATTCCACCAGTGGCTCTTATAACTTTCTCCAGCTCGCCTTTGCTCAATCCCTTTTCAGCCATATCTATGTATTGAAAAGATATTTTTCTTTCTTTAAAAAATCTCTCGGCTTTTTTGGTATCAAAACACTTACTTTTTCCAAATATCTGAATATTCATATCTTCGTTTCCTATGTAATTATTTCAATAACTTATTCATTGATATATTGTATTTTACCATAAAATCATATCATTTCTTGTATCCTTTTATCATTATAGTTATAATTGTTTAGATAGATACTATAAACCTGAAGGAAATAAATGAGAGCATTCCTGATAAAAAACAGAAGATTGATATACTTTTTAATACCAGTACTTCTTCAGTTGACATATTTTATTATTTTAAGGACATTGACGCCTACAAAAAGTTATCAATGGTTTTTAACGGATATAGACAATATTATTCCATTTAAACCATTTATGATTTATGGAACGATATTATGGATATTAATTTTCTTATCCATTTTCTTATACCTCTACTTCTCAGCAGGAAACAGCTATTATCGTTTAATCGTTTGTATATCTTCAATTATTATTATATCTGCAATTATTTATATTATTTTCCCGACAAAGATGATTTATCCTGAAACTTCTGGATATTTTGCTTTTGATATACTTTATTCAGATATTTTTTCAATGCCTCTTTTAAATATTCCCACTGCTATAATGACCTCAAGCTTATTCTTTTTACTAAACTTTAGAAGAAAGCATAAACACTCAAAATATACTTTATTACTTATATTATCAATAATAGTACTGCTGATATGGTCAGTGTTTGCTCTGTATTCAAAATCTGCAGTTTATTTAGGCATCTTATCCGGAATAGGAACCAGCATGATTGTATCTTTTGTCTTATGCAGTATTCCCTTCAAACACACTTTTTAAAGTTCTTTTTTAATAAATTTTCCATCATACTCAAATATATGAGTATACCCAATATCCAAAAGAGTATCTTTAGCTTTATCATAACCATATTGAAGACCAGATATAAAGTGACAGTCTGAATTAACAGATACAGGTATTTTCTTTTTAAAACACTGCTTCAATATATATTTACTCGGATACATTACATCAATATTCTTTGCCATTGCGCCTGTATTAACTTCAACACATGATTTATTTATACAGTTTAAAGTGTTCTCAATCTGATTTTTGTATTCCTCTGTATCTGGATTAAACAATTCGTAATTCCTATTTCTCTTTTCTAGGACATCAATATGAGCAATCATTATCGGATCATACTCTTTTATCATTTCCTGCACAGTCTGATAATACTTTTTATAAAAAAGCACTCCATTATTATTAAAGCCATTTGATATAAGCTTCTCTACTTCTTCCTGCGAATTATCAGCTGTACCATATGAATCTGTTATTTCAGAATATATATAATGCACGCTTCCGATAAAATAGTCCAGATTCAGATTATCAAAATCTATATACTTTTTAATATTATACCCCTGTATATAGTCAAGCTCCATACCTGCATATACTGATATATGTTTTTTATATGTTCTTTTTAAATAGTCCAGCTCTGCTATATACTTTGAAAGATCCTCTTTCTTCATCGCCCATGTGCTGTTAAAAGGTACCGGTGAATGGTCAGAAATCCCAATTGACTTCAATCGCAATCTGATTGCTTCTTCAATATATTCATAAGCTTTATTTACACCATCTGAATAATTCGTATGAAGATGAATGGTACTTAATTTATTCATCCATGTTCACTTTCTCTTTTATAATATACAAAGGCCTGTTTTTGCTTTCGTCAAATATCCTGGCTATATATTCTCCGGTAATACCTAACATTATAAGCTGTATACCTCCAATGAGCAAAATTGTAACCATAGTAGAAGCCCAGCCTGTCTGCATCTGTATACCGACAAGTTTCTGAATTATAACTATAATAGCATATATAAATCCTACTGCTGCCATAAATATACCTATCCATTTAGTCAGTTTCAGAGGCTTAGTGGAAAATGATGTTATTCCATCAACAGAAAGTTTAAGCATTTTTTTAAGAGGATACTTTGTTTTACCTGCATATCTTTCTTCTCTTTCATAATATATTCCAGTTTGCTTAAATCCTACCCATGATACCAGTCCTCTTACATATCTGTTTCTTTCAGTAAGTCCTTTTAATACATCACAGACCTGACGACTGATAAGCCTGAAGTCACCAGTATCAACTGGAATATCTACTTCACACATATTTTTCAAGAATCTATAGAACATTTTTGCAGTAATCTTTTTAAAGAAGGATTCACCTTTTCTTTTTGATCGAATTGCATATACTACATCAAAACCTTCTTCATATTTTTCTATTAGTTTTAGTACAACTTCCGGAGGATCCTGTAAATCTGCATCCATTACAATTATCGCATCACCTTCAGCATTATCCATGCCTGCAGATATTGCTGTCTGATGCCCGAAATTCCTTGAAAACGATATAAGCTTAAGATGCTTATCTTTATCACAATACTGCTTAACTATTTCTTCAGTGGAATCGCTGCTTCCATCATTTACAAATATGATCTCATAATCAAATTCATTATTATGCATAACATTAGTAACTCTTTTAATACATTCGTGTATTACCTCTTCTTCATTGTATAGCGGTATTACAAGAGAATACATTTTTTTCATAAAGCACCTCATTCGTTTAATATAGATATTATACATTTTTTTCGATTACTTTTACATATGATGTATCAAATTAGTGATTATTTTCATGATTTTAAGGAAAATGTTATTAATATGTCATATTATATTAATAATTTATTTTATTTTAACTTTATTTTATTGACTCTTTTTATTCATTATGCTAATATATGGTACATATTCAAAGCAAAAAATCTTTCAAGGAGGTAGAACGTGGATTCTTTATACAAAAAGTATGGTCGCAGAGTACGTGAAAAAAGAGTCAAAATAAACATGTCCCAAGAAACACTTGCAGAAAAGTGCCAGGTATCAACATCTTATATAGGGCTTGTCGAAAGAGGAGAACGTAAACCATCCTTATTAGTGCTCGTTAGGATCGCAAATGCTTTAAACGTGAGTACTGATTCTCTTTTATTTGATTCTCTTAGACATATTGCATCATCAAATAAAGATCGCATAATGATGATGGTTAACGATTTTGATGATCCTCAGATTGATACGACATTTGAGATTGTTAATCAGATTCATTCATATTTGAAAAAAGATGTGCCTAAAATTGATAGAGTTGATATCGATCAGATATTAAATGATTAACTCTCCTCAGAATTAATTAAATTCTTCAATTTTCTAAAAAAGACATTCCTGTCAAGCATTATTTTATGGCCACAGCCAAGGCATTCCAAACGGAAATCAGCGCCTACACGCAAAACACGCCATTTAACCGATCCGCAGGGGTGTTTTTTTTTAAGTTCAACAATGTCATTTATTTGAACATCAGGTCTCATTCTTCAATCTCGAATAATTCTTTTTCAGCACCGCATTCCGGACAAACCCAATCCATTGGCAGATCATCAAACTCTGTTCCTTCAGGAATACAGCCTGTTTCATCTCCATTTTCAGGATCATATATATATCCGCAAACAGTACAAATGTATCTATCCATACAGCACCTCTTGTTCTTTTCTATGCAATTATATCATCATAAATAATTAATTTATATAAATATGTAACTATTCGATTACAAAAGTGTCAAGATAACCTCTTAAGAAATCCAAATCCTCATTTGAAAATGCACCGATCATAATAGTCAGAAAATACCCATTTTTTATAACTCCGTACATATCAAAAACCATATACAAATCATCCATATCAAGAGTAATACTTCTATATGCGAATTTCCGGTTACTTAACCATACATTCTTATGATTTGATACTGTAACTTCTGCTCCTTCAATAGATTGATATGCAGATGACTTTTCATATGCCATATACTCTATGTATGTGTCCTTATCAGAATAACCGTATTTGCTTGCATCTTCTACAGATATCATTATGTGAGAGTTGTTTTCAGCATCATCTATCGGTTTAAGAGAGAAGAAAGCAAGATATGTTATGTAACTAACCATATCTTCATCTTCTAAAAGATGAGTTATGTCAAAACTTGTTTCCAGTTCCTCTTCTGTAGCTATATGATAACCTTCAGGAACCTCAATTGAGATACCCATATCCTTATTGGTATAAATACCGTCAACAACTTCGCCTCTTCCGATTTCCAAAGGTTTTACAATTTCTGTAGATTTACTGTCACAGCCTGCTAACATACTGATTGATAAAGCTATTATTAAAATTAGTACTATGGTTCTTCTCATTACTATTCTCCTATTATTTTGACAAGGACCTTTTTTTGTCGAAGGCCATCAAACTCTCCATAGAAAACCTGCTCCCATGGCCCAAAATCCATCTTGCC
>JAQVAJ010000057.1:0-1654 GCA_028690885.1 Clostridia bacterium | reverse complement strand
CCTGGTGTGGATATTACTTTACATTCTTTAAAAAATTCCAAAACCTGACCTTCATTTACTTGATAATCAATTTTGAGTATTATTACATCTGTCATTTCTAACCTCGTTTGTGAAAAATATTATACCTTATATAACTACAAACAAATCCATAGACTGCTTTATTAATATATGTATGATATGTATAAAAAGTAAATTTGGTATATATCAGTAATAAACAGTTTTACTTTCAGGATAAAAGCTATTTTCTTTTATTAATACAAAATACATTGAATATAAGCCCAAATAATTCAAATTTTTAATTTAATATTTACTACAACATAATAATATTATATAATATAAGCAATTCAAGGAGGATATAATGAATAAGCGTGAATTTATTAAGGCTATGTCAGCCGAATCAGGCTTGACAGTAAAAGACACAGATAAAGCTTACGATGCTTTTCTGGAGGTAGTAGCAAAGGCCCTTAAAGAGGGCGACAAGGTTCAGCTTGCCGGATTCGGTACTTTCGAAGTAAAGAAAAGAGCCGCAAGAACTGGTGTGAATCCTAAGACAGGTGAAAAAGTACAGATTAAAGCCAGCAAAGCACCTGCACTGAGATTCGGAAAATCATTTAAAGAATTATTTTAAAACTTTAAAAATGACAGAAATACAAACCCGGCAAAACGGGTTTGTGTTTTACTAGATGCAAATATAATTTTTATTATATATTTATTTGTAATCTTTTTTTATACCCTGTTTTCTAGATATATCTTTTACTTTTAAGTTTTCAGTTAAATGAAATAAAAAAAAGCCCGCAAAGTTAATTAAGTGCGGGTTTTAAATATGGAGCTGACAAGCAGAGTCGAACTGCCGACCTCCTCATTACCAATGAGGTGCTCTACCTCCTGAGCTATGTCAGCGACTAGGATATTATAACATATAATATTAATACTTCAATGCTCTTCTTTTAAAATATTGCGTACCTTGTTCTTAACTCTCTGTATAGCATTATCGATTGATTTCGCATCTTTTTCAAGAGTTTTGCACATAAAAGTTATTGTCTGGCCTTCAATAAGGAGGTCAAAAACATCGCTCTCCATTTTACTGAGTCGGCTGCTAATTTTACTCAAGATATGCTCAATTGTTTCTTCCTGTGTGATTATGTTCTCAGGATTGAATTTGTTGTCCGGTATTGAAACAGCGTACTGTGTTTCCTGTTGGTTTTCATCTGAATAAATGGAGATATATTCATTTAGCAGTTTGTGCTTATACCTGTTAGCTCCTCTGATTGCTGATATCATCTGCCTGTTGATACATAATGATGCAAAAGTATCAAAAGAAGCATCTTTTTCTTCGTTATAACTGATAACAGCCTTAAAAAGACCTATCATTCCCTCCTGAAGCAAATCGTCTTTGTCGGCTCCAATTAAAAATAACCCATTTGCCCTTTTTCTGACAAGATAAGAATACTTCTTGAGCAAAACATCCATTGCTATGACGTCTCCATTTTTTGCTTTATTAATTAACTGCTCTAAAGAATTATCTGCCATCATTCCTCATTCTTAATAGTTTTTTTTTCTGCTCATTATCCAAATTATCTATTATGAAGTTACTATTATTTGTATTTGCAATCCCATTCTTTCTTTTAGTAAATATCTCTGATCTCAATTCATT
>JAQVAJ010000056.1 GCA_028690885.1 Clostridia bacterium | reverse complement strand
ACATATTATGTATATGGTTCAGGTGGAGATACTGATGTAAAAGACATCACTCTATATAGTGATTATGAATAAGGGATATATGCATATGCTCTATTTCAATGAGAAAAAATATGATCATATTAATATATGCGAAAGACTAACTATTAAATGTCAAGTCTATTGAAAGAAAAATACTGTATGATTTGCTACAAAGCATTTCGGATAAAATTGAACCTTGATAACTGCATGACAAAATAGCACCACCTTACAGTCGGATTTCATATTTGAATAGGATATTCTGAAAATTATGCCTGGCAGACAAATTCCTTATCTGCTTTCACAAGATGAAAAAGCACCCTGGTAAGTTTCTTCGCCGCATGGGAAACAGCCACATTGTAAGCCTTGCCCTCTGAACGCTTCTTATCAAGATACTTATGAAATCCAGTATCCCAGTGGCAGACATATTTAGCGGCATTGAACAGCGCGAAACGCAGATATTTCGAGCCGCGCTTTACCATCTTTGCATGAGTGGAGTTCAGTTGCCCTGACTGATATACTGAGGGTTCCAGCCCTGCGAAAGCGAGCACCTTTTCCGCCGAATCGAAATTTCTGAAGTTTTCCGTTTCCGCGATGATGACGGCAGCCATACGGTACGATATTCCCGGCACAGTCAGGATAGGGCTGTCAAACTCATCAACCATCAGATTGATTTTCACCTCAATCTCTTCAATCTGCTCGTTCAGTATCCGGATCCTCTGTATAGTCTGCTGAAGCTCAAATGACTTCATCTCACTGCCGGAACCTATTGATTCCCGTGCAGCGTCGCGTATCTCAATGGCCTTCTCTTTGCCGTAATGCCCTTTAGATGCGCTGCAGAGAAGATTGGACAGCCTTGAGAGATGGCATGATGATATCGCCTTTGAACCAGGGAATTCGGACAATAGCGCATATACGGAAGCCATATGAAGTGAGGGGACAAGCTTCTCGAGTTCAGGGAAGAGGATGCAGCATAGTCTCGAATATGATGATTTGAGCTTCCCGCAGTCCTGAACCATAGAAAACCGGTATCTTGTTAATGACTTTAGCTCACGCACATGGTAAGATGACTGTGAGTAGGGCTCAAGGCATTCCGTCCTGAGCATAGTCGCAATGGATTGGGCATCGACCGTATCCGTTTTCGTCTTTCTAAGGCTCTGACCTTTTCTGTAAAGATTAGTATGTAACGGATTGATCACTGTTGTTGGCAGCTGGTTGGCGATGAGGAATTCCAGAAGATTATTGCAATAATGGCCGGTAGCTTCCAGCCCTATTCGCATTTTCGAGAAATCCTTCCCGCACATCTTGATTCTGGCGAGCAGCCCATCGAACCCGTTCCTGTTATTCGGGATAGTGAACGGCTTTACCAGTACTTCCCCATCTGAACCGATGATAATGCAATCGTGCTTGTCCTTTGCAACGTCAATCCCTAAATAGAACATGATAGTTCCTCCTTATGGTTAGATTTGACACTGCTTTATTCCACAGACCAGTCTGCTCATCGTAACCTCGTGCTAAATGAAACGTCATGCGTTATCTAACTAATTACCGTTGAAGCAAACGGCTGCGGTTATTGCCTTTCGAAAAACGTCATGCGTTAGGAGAAAATACTAATCCGCAGCGTCTGCGAAAAGTATAGCATACAGTCCTTGGAGAGGGACTTTAAACAATACTACTATATAATACGAGGAGGTAAAAAAACATGAAGAAAAGAATAGTGTCTATTGTACTGCTTGCTGTACTGGTATTAAGCCTTGCATTCACTGTGAGCGCAGCATGTGACCATACATATATGTACATTACTGATATCAGTATGTATGTGTGTATTGACGATGAAATATGTGAATGCATCACATATTCACGTGAAACATGCACTAAATGCCATGACAACAAAGACACTGAGATAAGCAGAAGCGAGCATCCACACTCATTCGGTATTCCTGTTTATGTGGCAACGCTCTCTTCAGGAGAGCAATGGTGGTACCACGACTGCATCAATTGCGGTGCAAGAATTGATTTCTACGAGTAGTAGATAAGTAAAACAGATGGCGGTGTTATCCCGTTTATCGGGATAACACTCTGCCATGTGTATTATGTATAATGTATACGAGGTATTAAATATGGAAAAAGAGAATAAAACCAGGTCTGGCAAGTGGTTCTTGAGAGCATCTACCATGCTGCTTATCCTTATACTAAGCTTATGCTCAGCTCTTTCATACGGGATATGGCGTTCGTCAGAAAACAGCATAAGCAAGGCCACAGAAGGCCAGATATCTTTAGCATGGCTTAAGGAAAGCGAGTTTCTTCCGAACAGCAAATCCGATACCCAGCTCTACCCATACAGCCAATTACAGGAAACATATGCTGCCGCCGATTCGTCCACATATGTAGATTCAGTTGATGCGAGGTTCCAGTGCATGGCTCATGCAGGACTGAATACCGTCGTATCCGACGAATGCGGAATTTCTGTTCCTTCATCTGTTGACAAGCCGTACACGGATTCTGTAATAGTAGGAACATGCACAGAAATAGAATTCAAGAGCTTGTCACATAAGACGGTTGATACTGGTAAAATACAATGTTTCGGATATGTCGTTACTATTAAAATCGATAAGAACCTGTCTCCTGTACTTGACCCAGACTACCCTTATTCATACATAAAGATAATGTCCTCCCAGGTTATGGCGGATTTCAGTGATTTCTTTATTGTAGGATCCAAATATATAATTAACGGGACAGTATCCTATCTCCCCTCTCCTTTGAAGGAAGACCAGGCCCCGTACTTCACACTGGCTGAAGCGGATATATCGCTCCCCACTACTGATGTGAAGTTCGAAGAGGATATGTACGAAAAGATCGGTATTTCTACAAAAACAAAGATATCTACATTGGGTGGCGTCTACTATGATCTTACATCATGCTATCTTGCCGCATACTCTGATCCTTCATACCTTTCCTATGCGAAGATAGAAGGCACTTTTGATGAGTTCCTTTCCTCTGACAAGAACAGCTCATGGAACAGCATCATAACACGCAGGAAGACAACAAAGGAATCCGTGAAGATAGCCACAGCAAATGACATTATGAGCATACCCATCTTCAGCAGCGGAAGGGCATATATTGCAGAAGGAGCATCCTTCACCGAGGAGGACTATTCGTCCGGCAGGAAACTATGCCTGATAAGCAGTCAGCTTGCAGACAGCAACAATATCAAAGTCGGGGACATCCTGGACCTGAAGTTCTGGAGCAACGGTTATACCCTTGAGACAAACTCTACAGGAACATCATGGTCCCCCAACCTATACAAGCCTGGCAGCGATTTCCTGGATGAAGGGAGCTATACGGTCGCAGGCATCTATGAGGATGATGAAGCATGGGGCACCCAATGCTTCGGCTTCACACCTAATACGGTGATCATACCCGAAACTTCAGTAAATGAAGATGTGAAGATGCAGTCATCACTGACTGATCTAGGCGGAGACAGATATACCGGCATGCCTGAATCAAGAGCATATGTCCTTAAGAGCGGGAAAGCATCAGCGTTTGAGGCTGAGATGGAGGCAAAAGGTTATGGGGGGATGTTCTACTACTATGAGCAGGCGGACCCTTCCCTGCCAAATCTTAATTCACTATCCGACAAATCCAGAATCGTTACATATATATCTACATCTGCTCTTACTGTAGCTGTAGCATCAATGGCTGTATATGCTATTGTTAAAAACATAAGGAGCAAGGATAAGAAAATACGCCTGCGTGCTGTTCTTACGGCTATCATCATATCAGCCGCCTCTATCCTGATAAGCGCGGTTATATGCCTCTCCTTCTACGGAAGCATAATGGATGCGGCGAACGAAGGCATAACGGCAGAAGAGGCTTCTTTGCAGGAACTTAAGACTGAACCCTCACTCCCAGCCCCTGAACCTGTGTCTGCCAAAACAACGCTTGACAGAATTCCCTCCCCTCTTCTTATGGCATTTGCCATACAGACAGGAACTCTCCTTCTGATACTCTGTATATCATCGGCATTGTGCCTTATCATCAGGGGAGGGGAAAAGATAGAAAAGACGAAGATACCATACAGGCTTAAGAACGGCAGAGGTATAAAGGGAGGCATGCCTGCTGTGATATGGTACAGCATCACGCAGTCGGCAAGGTCGGCAGTCACGGGGACACTGATGATAATGCTCGTATCCCTCTCAAGCATATTTATGTTCCTAAGCGTGAGCACATGGCTGACAGCCAGGAGCAGCATATCCGAAGCAGAGAGGGCATACACATCAATCGCGGTAGCCTATGAAAATGAGTTCTTGAAAGACATTAAACCGTACGATGGCATATATTATTACGACTCTCTTATCGGGCTGTATGATGCTGCGGAAAAATCCGAGCATCTCGAATATGCCGACATCCGAGACAGATGCATGGCTTATAGCAGCGCCATAAAGACGACAACATCAGGCATGGTTGATGAATACACTCCAATATCTGCAGTAGATTACCCGTATGATCTTTCTGTTGTGGTAGGAACATGCGTATCTGTTGAATACAAGCGGTCATATGAATTTGAAACCTCCTGGTCCGACGACAATTTGAACATATTAAGAGTTGTCGCAGAACTAGAATTGGATTTTAATGCATCTCCCGTTCTCAGCGATGACTATTCATACAGCAGGTACATAAGTGTTGGTACAGATCAGTTTGATGCTGACTTTAGTGACATTTTTCAAGTTGGAGAAAAATATATACTCTATGGATCAAAAACCTATTCACAATACCCTAAGACGGAAATGTACAGGGATAGTAAAACAGTATTCTATATCGAGAATATATTACCCATTGATATTCATAATCGTGATGAAAACGATCCAAATTATGAAGTTATTAAGTTTGAACAGTATATGCACGAGATTCTAGGGACTGACAGTAGTACTGACATAGTAATAAACAATCCTACACAAACAACTAAATTCAAATTAGAAAACTGTTATTTTCGCGTATTCAAAGATGACGCAAACATGGCATATGCGAAGCTTGATGGCACGCTTGAGGATTTCCTCTCTTCAGACAGGGGGCAGAAATGGAACAGATTGATAGATGAGTGTAAAACAACCATAAGCTCTCTTAAGATGAACTTTACGGAAGATCTTGACAGCATACTGCTGTTCAACCAGGGCCTTGCATACATTACCGAAGGCCGCACATTCACGGAACAGGAATATTCCGATGGGGCTAAGGTATGCATCATCAGTGCAGAGACAGCTAGAGACAGCAGTATAAAGGTCGGAGACAAGATTGATTTCAGTTTCTGGCACAATGGATATA
The DNA here is from genome assembly GCA_028690885.1 of Clostridia bacterium. Classification (GTDB taxonomy): domain Bacteria; phylum Bacillota; class Clostridia; order DUPQ01; family DUPQ01; genus DUPQ01. The sequence continues at coordinate 2,524 of JAQVAJ010000056.1, read as the reverse complement.
CGCTGGAGCATAATCAAAGAAACCTGATATTGAATAATATACCATTCTGTTACGGATGTGAATTCTTTGAAGAAGGCACTTACGAGGTCATAGGAATATACAAGGCTGAGAGTACATGGAGTCCAAATGAGTTCTTCCTCACTCCCAATAACGCTTTCGCGCCAAAAGGATCCATAGAAGGACAGATAAAACCTGAACTTCCAGGATTCATAATTAGTGGAAAAATAATTGAAGAAACAAACGAGATAATACATCCCGTATTTGGCCAGTATCAGAGCATACCCAACACCCCTTCGTACGTCATTAAGCCCGGCCATATTGAGGATTTTGAAAAAGAGATGGAATCATTAGGATACGGCGGCATGTTCTATTACTATGACCAGGGGTATTCGATGATATCACCCATACTGGACTCCCTCAGGGAGAGCACAAGTCTTCTGATGAATGTGTCTGTTGCCGTATGGGTGGTAGTGCTGTCAGCCTTCTTCATCATCATGGCTTCAAGGAGCAGGAAGACTGCAGGGATAATGATGTCTCTCGGGACAAAAAGAAGCCATATATTCGTACATATGCTTGTAATGCTTATGTGCGTGATAATCATATCCAGCCTTGCAGGCGGGATTGCTGGGTATTTCATGTATGACGGCATAGTGGGAAGGATATATGAGGAAGCCAGGGAGGATAATGTGAACCTGGAGTTCAGCAGCTTCAAGACAGACCAGTCCATATCCGGAACATATGACTCCTCCCTCATCGAGAGCTTTGATTTGAAGAAATCGCCGCAGTCAGTGTTTATTATAGGGGGCATTCAGCTTATACTCCTGTCTTCCGCTTCAGCTGTAATGGCTAAGAGGTATTCCATGATGGAGCCGCTCGCCCTACTGAAAGGAGCAGGCAGGATAAAAGGGAGGAAGAAGAAATGAGAAAGTTTGTATTTGTCATAAGTTATGCAATAAAAAGAATGACAAGAGATGCTATAAAGAGTCTTATACTCATACTCGTTGCTGCATCATTCACTATTCTTACCAGTGAGATTTCATTCTCACTGGAAAAACAGTATATGAGAATGAATGAAGCATATGAAAACATTGAAGTTGAAGGATTTCTGACTATGAAGGACGGTACTGAAGCAAAAGTCTATTCAAAGTATATAAAGATGTTTAGTGAAACTATTGGTGAATATAGCTCCTACATAAAAGATTTATGCCTGAAAAGATCGGTGTACTACCTCCCTAGTGAAAATTACACTCCACCCGATGGAGAGGCTTTACCTAATCTGATAGGCATAAGCAGGACAAAAGCAGATGTCAACCTTCTTCCTGTCAACAAGACAGACATTAAGTATTATGAAAATTATGATGAATCGGTTTTTATGAGTAACTCAGATATCTGTCTTGTATCTACAAAGTTAGCAGATGATACTTCAAGAATAGACAAAGATGGCTACATCACCCTGTATGCATATATCGAACTTATAAGCAGAGAAATGGTAAAAGTTCCATTAAAACTCAAAGTAATCGGCACATATACTAATGGTGATAAAGACATATACTGTCCATGGCCAGTCATTGTAGAAACTCTTAAAATAGGTTTTACAGTTGATTTATACAGTGAAGGTCTTAAATTCACTATAACTGACAACATGCAGATTGATGAGTTTAAGGAAAAAGCATCGAAAACATTTGTACCGACGGGCTATATGGGTAATGATAAGGATACTACGATACAGTATGCTCTTACTATAATGGATGATCAACTTGTACAGACTATAACTCCGTTAAAAAAGAATATAAGTATGCTTGAAAAAGTAAAACCTGTCATATTCATCCTGTCAGCAGCCATAGGCTTCATAGCATGTATGCTTTTCATAAGGAACAGAAAACCGGAATTTGCCAATATGAGGAGCCTGGGCACCTCAAAAGGACTGGTCTTTACAGAAGCTTTCTTCGAGCAGTCTCTGTTCGGGGTAATCGGCACACTGATAGGCATAGGGATATATTTCCTGATACACGGTACAGGAGCTCTTTTCATTGCCAAAGACATACTCATATTTATCGCATGTTATCTTGCAGGTACGACAATAGCAGTAATCAACATAACCAGAATCAATGTAATGAAGATAATGAAATCAAACGAATAGAAAGGTAGATGAAAATGGAAACAGAAAAAAGGATACTAGAACTGGATAAGGTAGTATACGAGTACAGCAACAAATACCAGACTGTAAAAGCAGTAAATGAGATAAGCTATGATTTCCAAAAAGGAAGATTTTACGCTATTGTAGGTAAGTCGGGCTCAGGAAAGACTACACTTTTATCTCTTCTTGCAGGTCTGGATGTCCCAAAAGAAGGCAGTGTCTCATATATGGGTAAGCCTACTAAAGATATGGATTGCGACAGATACAGACGAGAGGATGTGGCAGTAATATACCAGGATTTCAACCTGTTCCCTCTTCTTACTGTGGTTGAGAACGTGATGTACCCATTACAGCTCAAGGGAATGAATGAGAAGCAGGCAATTCAGA
>JAQVAJ010000055.1 GCA_028690885.1 Clostridia bacterium | reverse complement strand
TAGGAATTAATAATGACAGTATTCAGCTTGTTGAAGATACAAGCAGGGAAACGGCAAATGAAATGATGAGAGCTGTTAAATATATTGATCTTCTGGTTCCAAGAGGGGGAGCAGCCCTTATTGCTTCAGTGATTGAGAATGCTACTGTTCCTGTTATTGAAACTGGTACGGGCAACTGTCATGTATACATTGATAAAGAATGTGACGAGAAAAAAGCAGTAGATATTACAATAAATGCGAAGTGCTCACGTCCCGGGGTATGTAATGCTATTGAGACATTACTGGTACATAAAGATGTATATAAAAGAGTTCTTCCAAAAATAGAAGAAAAACTTTTAGAATATAATGTTCAGATAAGGGCATGTGAAAGAGCAAAGCAGGTGCTAAATAGCTCAGTTGATGCTACAGAAGAAGACTGGGCCACAGAATTTCTTGATTTTATACTAGCTGTCAAAGTTGTAGATGACATTGATGAGGCAATCAGTCATATAAATAAATACGGTACTAAACATTCTGAATGTATAATAACTGAAATAGAGGAAAATAAAAAATTGTTTACAAATAAGATTGATGCAGCCTGCGTATATGTCAATGCATCAACAAGATTTACCGATGGCGGTGAATTTGGACTTGGAGCAGAAATAGGAATCAGCACCCAGAAGCTTCATGCTAGAGGCCCCATGGGTGCTAATGAGATAACGACATATAAATACATTATTGATGGTCAGGGTCAAATCAGATAATTAATAACCATCTAAATGCAGTTCTGGAAATTCAGACAGATAAACAAGCAAATCCTCTTCATATGAGATTGTTTTGTCTCCTATTTTAAAAGGTTTGTTAATGCGGAACATCTGACCATAATCAAAGAACTTAAAATAAGATTTATCTGTAGCAAAGGGAGAGGATATCGCAATCATCTTAGGCCAGTTCATCTGATTGCATATCTGATAGAAGAAAGGTTTCATCATACTTGTTTCATCTCCTGCTATATACTCTTTTACCAGAACTCCCTGATTTGCCTTAAGGACGCAATCAGCATATGATACAGGTTTTCCATCTTTTAAAAGATAGTATGTATTGGTAAGTTCGCTACGTATCCATTTTTCATAGTATTCATCAGTTCGAACATATACAGGGCAAAGTTTGTGTGCATGTTCCTCAAAAAGGGTTTTTATGACATCCATACTTTTCAGATCTGCTTTTTCTACCGAATAACCTTCTTGGAGCTTTGTTTTTCTCAAACTGTATACTTTGTAATATGAACATATGGAAAACCATCCAGCTTTAACATAATGATGATTAGTGCCTGTATGCAACATGGATAAAGGCATATCATGCTTATCCATATACTCAATTGCCATATGCATAAGTTTAGAACTTAAGCCCATTCCCCGATGGCTCTTTTTAGTGCATACTTCTCCGATTCCACCAACTTTTATTACAGTATCCTTAATTTTTAGGTAACGTGTAAATACCCTGACAGAACTTGCTATCCCGGTTTCATCTACTGCTATGAATATTCCGTTTATATCCCTATATGGGTCATTGCTGTAGTGACGCATAAAGTATGCTTCACCTACAGGAAATACTGAACCGCAAAATTGAGTCCATTGCTGTAGTTCTTCTATTTTCAAAGTTCTAAATTCCATTTTTACCTCTTTAACTGTAAATAATCTAATTAGTAATTGTTAAACCTATTATCAGCGTCTTATCATAACCTGCAAAATATATTGTAATGTTGCAGGTTCCTGCACCTACAGGACTTACAATACCTGATGAGTTAATAAAAGCTACTGTAGTTTTACTGCTCATATAGGTAATGCTTCCCTGAAGTGAAGAAAGAGCCATTATGTTACCGTATTGGTCTTTAGCTTCTATATATGTGCCTATCTGGAAAGTTCCAGATGAAACTGCTTTTGATATATTGGCTGAGGTAGATTTCAGTGTTGTCAGAGTAGGAGCAGTACCGGATGCAGTTACATCAATACTTGTAAGTTCCTGACCTGCTTTCCATAACTTAACAGTTGTGGTAATTGTTCCAGTCACATTTTGAGCTTTCAGAGTCTTAACTCCTGAAACATCCTCAATTACAAAATTATTCGCTCCATCAACATTTGTACATGTAATCTGGTCAATACCAATAGGCATAGTTCCGGTATATGCAAGATTAACAAGCTGTCCTGAGGCAAGTTTTCCTGTGACTATAATAGGTTTCCAGTATCCGTTATCAGTTATTGTATCTGTTGCGCCTCCGTACATGGTTGGGATACTTTGTATCTGATAGCTTACTATCTTTTCGTCCTCAACTACTAATAACACCAAATCATAAGTGCTGATTACTGCAGAACCGTTTTTAAGAGTAAGTGTTAATGCATACTGACCTGCCGTAGAAGGTGCGGTCATCGTGTACCCGCCACCAGTAACTGTTCCTTCAGTGAACTTTGCTCCTGATGGCCCAACACAAGTAACTACTACGGAATTTGAAGCTGTTAATGCAATATCATTTTCATACTGGTCAGCAATACTTAAAACACTTGAATTAAACAGAACAGTGGAGCCTTTCTGATATATTTGCGGGATATCAACACCGATTATATATGTTGGTACAGGAGTTGCTAAAACTGATATGTCCAAAGAACCCTGTGAAACACCATTATATGAAATGTGTATTGTAGCAGTTCCTTCAGAAGATCCTTTTATCTCAATTCTTTTAGTTGTTGAGTTAAATCTAATATTAGAATTAGGAATTGTAGTCGCATTCGTAGATATCATCATAAGCTTACTGCCATCCAAAGTATCCATTTGCATAATATTCCCATTCTGGTCTTTTGCTGTTGCATTAAGAGGCACCCATTGGTTTATATACAAATTACCATCGGTTCCGGCAATCTCCAAAGTTTTTATTACCGGAGGAGAAGTTACATTTATCTGAATTGATGATGATATTGACTGGCCAACTGCATTCAAGGTTACTGTGCCTTCCTTGCTTCCGACAACTCCTGAAGGTAAATACAGCTTGCCATTAGTTACTGTAATCTTTGTAGCATCAATGATGAGATTATCAGTAGAGGCTAATATAACGGGCTTATTTAATCCAACATCTGATGGGGTTATTGTATAGTTTTGACCATATTGGTCTTTTGCATTAACTGTAATGTAATGACCAGATGAGTTAACTAAAATTGATGTGCTGCCTGATGCATATTCAATTTGCCCAAATGAGAATGAACCAATTGCTGGTGATGCGCTCAATGTTATATCCTTTGTAACAGATGTTCCAGTCGAATTTTCAACTATAAGCAATCTAACGGTGTCATTAGCGGCTAAGTTCTGAGCACCGGTAAGTATAAATCCAGCTGATGTTTTAGAAATAGACAGTAAGACTGAAGGTTTTGCCTGGCAGGAAGCGTTGAAAGTAAAATTAGTATAAGCTGTAAGTGGCAGCTGATTATCATATTGATTTAAAAGTATAACTTTAAGATCCTGGTTGTTCAATGCAAATATCCTTTCAGCGCTTATAACTATCTCACTGAGTTTTTCTGCTTCAACTGTGAATGCTTTTGTTATATTTGATACAGTGACAGAATAACTTCCTGGAGTGAATGCTGTTGATTTAGTAATTTTCACAGAAAGTCTTCCAGTTCCCCATGATAAACTTGTTCCAGTAACCTGCTGAGTACCCAAATTCAATAAAACGGTAGCTCCAGATGGAGCAGCTGCACTGAATACAACAGTTATTTCCTTAGTCCCAGTTGGATATGCTTCACTTATTCCAAAACTATCCGGAGTAGGCGTAGGTGTAGGACTTGGTGTTGGGGCTTGCGTCTGAGACGGTGTAGGCGTTGGAGTCGGAGCCTGCGTCTGAGACGGAGTAGGCGTTGGAGTCGGAGCCTGAGTCTGAGACGGAGTAGGTGTTGGAGTCGGAGCTTGCGTCTGAGACGGTGTAGGCGTTGGAGTCGGAGCTTGCGTCTGAGACGGTGTAGGACTTGGAGTCGGAGCTTGCGTCTGAGACGGTGTCGGTGTCTGAGTTGGAGCCTGCGTCGGACTTGGCTCAATAGTAGCAGACGGGCTTTGTTCTTCAGATGGAGATGGTTCAGCTGTTTGAGTCTGTGTTTGTGAAGGTGTCTGTGTTGGCGGTAAAGTTTTTACAGGTTTTACACAAGATGACAACATAGCAACAGACAGCACAGTAACAGCTATTATTGTTAGAATTTTTTTTGTTTTCATTTTTTTATCCCCCGCTTATATTATATATTAGTATCTGCCATATGTTTTAGCAGTTTCTATCATAGCGAAAAGATTATCATCAGGAGTATCACGCCCACATTGGTCCCCTGTGGACAATATGAATTTTCCTCCTTCTGCACCATCATCAATAGCTCTTTTTGATGCATCGATGACATCTTGAACAGTACCTCTTAGCATTACATCAGTAGTATGAAGATTTCCTTTTAAAACAATTTTATCTCCATAAAGCTTTTTTAATTCCTTAAGGTTGCAGTCTCCCATAGGTGGTATTTCAAGAGGGTCTATGACTGTTAATTCAGTTTCCTCTGCCAGCATTTTTACTAAAGCAGTCTCTGGTCCGCATGAATGAACATGAGATGGTATTCCATATTGCTTGCATAACTCAGCCATTCTTTTAACTATAGGGAAAGCAAGTTCTCTGAATATTTCAGGAGTCTGGAATATTAATGATCCGGAACCTCCGGTACCTATAAAATCCGGTTTATGTTCCAGTGACATAAGTTTATGGAGTCTTTTTTCGTAATACTCCATCAATTGGTCTCTTTTTTCATAGTATTTATTTGGGTTGTCGAAATAGTCATATACCATTTCTGAGTTTTTCAAAATTATTGATGTGCCACAGGTTATACCTACTAAGCCATGATCTCCCATCTCTTCTTTTACCCATTTAAGTAAAGCTTCTCCTGTTGGCCACTTTGAAACATCCTCGACAGGCTCATATTTATCAGGTATCAGTGGAAGCTTAACCAGGTGCGGATGAACATCCCAAGAAGGAGGATTGTTTTTATGGTATACGCTTACTAACGGTTCCCAAACTTTTTGATTGTTTTCGGTACGGTATTTTTGTGTAACTATTTTCAAATCATCTTTATGAACAATTGCTTCTGTCCAGGTATCGTCAAATTCTCCAAGTTCTTCAAACTGTATATTTGCAAACCCATCCATAAGTGAGTCGAAACCAAAATATTTTACGCTGTCTATATATGCTTTCCACTTTGGTATTCTTTGATAAAGGTAAATGTCCCAATATGGCAAACCAGTGCGTCTTATCGGTATCATCTGAGATATATCAGGCGCTACCGGCACATGATCTGGTAATTCACCTCTTAATACAGTTAATAATCGCTCTTTTGAATTCATAAACACCTCTTTGTTGATATAGTAAGCAAGTTTTCTTTTATTAAATTTTCCTGCTTTATTTATTATATATCAATATTCCAGTTATTAAAATATTTAATTATCTAAAATGGTTATTTGTGAACATCTCTTACTTGCTATGATATAATTAGATGGTATGAATTTAGCACTTTTCATATGTGATGTAATAATAAATACGGAGGATGTGATATGATAAAAGCTCCAAAGAAAAATGTGAATCTTGCATTTGTGGGATTAAGTAAAAGAGGAAATGGACTATTGAATATGGTTTTAGATTCAATGGATGATGTAAATATTACAGCAGTTTGCGATGTGTATGAAGACAGAGTAAATAAAGCTGCACTGGATGTTTTAAATAAAAGGAAGGCAGAACCTTTAAAAACTTTGGATTACAAAGAACTACTACACAGAAAGGATATAGATGCTGTGGTAATACCTACATCATGGGAAACTCACTTTGATATCTGTATAGATTTTATGGAAGCAGGAAAGTATGCAGCTTCTGAAGTAGGAGGAGCTAATTCAATCGATCAGTGCTGGCAGCTGGTTAAGACATATGAGAAGACTAAAACTCCTGTAATGATACTGGAGAACTGCTGCTATGGTAAAACTGAGATGACTGTTCTTAACATGGTTAAAAAGGGTATTTTCGGTGAGCTTATACATGCTCAGGGAGGTTATGAACATGACCTAAGATCTGAAGTTGCAATGGGTAATCATAACAGGCATTACAGGCTTAACAACTACAAAAACAGAAATGGAGATTTATATCCAACACATGAACTTGGACCTATTTCAAAATGGCTTGACATAAACAGAGGTAACAGAATGCTGTATCTTTGTTCAATGTCTTCAAAATCTGCAGGCATTAATGAATGGATCAGATCCAGAAAAGGCAATGATTTTGAAAATGCTGATTTCAATTTTGCTCTTGGCGATATTGTTACTACAATGATTAAATGCGCTCATGGAGAAACTATACTTCTTATACATGATACATCATTACCCAGACCTTATTCACGCGGAAACAGGCTGCAGGGAACAAAAGCTATTTGGTTGGAAGATAAGATGTCTTTCTTTATAGATGGAGTAAGTCCAGCAAGTGGATGGGATCATGAATGGGAAAGTTTTGATAAGTATTACGAGCAATATGAACATCCTCTATGGCAGTGGTATAGAAAAAAAGGACTTGTCGGGGGACATGATGGAATGGATTATTTGTCTATGAGAGCTTTTATAGAATCTGTAAAGAATGGTACTGATACTCCAATTGATGCATATGATATGGCTGCGTGGATGAGCATTACCTGCCTTTCAGAGCAATCGGTTGCTATGGGAGGACATCCAGTGGCGATACCTGATTTTACCAATGGAAGATGGATAAACAAAAGACCAGTTGTACAAAGTAAATATTGTCTTGATGAAGTATGTAATGATGAAGTCTATGAGTAAAAATATAGAAACAAGTATAAAAGACTGGAAGATAGGAGTCACATCCTCTGGGATTAATCATTTATCGATAGAGAAATATCTTGAATATAAAAAGGCAGGGATAGATGCTATTGAGCTTTCATATAATTTTGAGAAAGACGAATCCTTCGATATTTACAAACAGAAAAAATTAGCTAAGGAAGCAGACATAATTTTATGGTCATTTCATCTTCCATGGCATCATCAGTTATGCAATATCGCTCATCTTGACAAGGATATGAGAAATATCGCTATAGATATGGACATTCAAATGATAAAAAAGAGCGCTGACTGCGGTATCAAATACGGCGTTATTCATCCTTCAGGCGAACCCATTTTAAAAGAAGACAGAAATGAAGCTATGAAAAATGCTAAAGAGAGCTTGTACAAGTTGTCAAAAACAGCTGATGAGGAAGGATTTACAATTGCAGTGGAAAATCTTCCAAGGACATGCCTGGGAAACTGTTCCTTGGATATGAACCAGCTTTTAGAAGCTTCCGATTCTTTAAAGATATGTTTTGATGTAAATCATCTTCTACAAGAGAGTCATGCAGAGTTTATAAACAAGATAAAAGGTAAGATTGTTACGTTGCATATTTCTGATTATGATTTTGTAAATGAGAGACACTGGATGCCTGGTGAAGGAAAGATTAACTGGCCGGAACTTATTGAACTTCTTGAAGGTATTGGTTATGAAGGTATATTCATGTATGAATTAGGCCTTAAGCCTGAAAAAACAATTATTAGAAGAGATTTGAATTATTCTGATTTTAAAAATAATTTTACTGCACTTAGTGAAAAAAGAAAACCTGATGCTATAGGTAAACCAAACGTTTAAAGTATCACAAAGGTTTTTCGAAGGCAAATCGTTCTTTGCCATCTAAAAGATATATAATTCCGCAATAAATGAAACCATTCTTGTTAAGCATCTTCTGCATGGGTATGTTATCTCTGTGTGTATCTATTCTTATGCTTTCAGCATTATTTAGTTGAGCTATCTG
>JAQVAJ010000054.1 GCA_028690885.1 Clostridia bacterium | reverse complement strand
AGAAGAAAGGTTGTATAAATTCAGCCAATACCTAATTTTCTGTTGACATGTCAAAGTTTAATCTATATAATTTCCATTGCTACATAGGGAAGTAGTTCAAATGGTAGAGCAGCGGTCTCCAAAACCGTTTGTTGCGGGTTCAAATCCTGTCTTCCCTGCCAAAATCCGGACTCATACGAGTTCGGTTTTTTTATTTCTTTGGAAGGTTTATATTTATTACCCTTATTGATTATGGTATAATGACCTTTGATTAAGAAAAAGGCAAAACTGCCGATATATATAATAACAGAATGGAAATGAAGGATGGAAAAAACATATTTAGATAGAATAAAACAGGCTGAGGAACAAGCTAGCGATATCTTGAGAGATGCTATGCATGAAGCAGAGTATATGATTTCTGATGCAGAAAAACAAAACAAAGAATATGAAAAAAAACTTTTAGAGGATATTGATAATCAATACAAAAATATCATTATTCAAGCTGAAGAAAAAGCAAAGAGTATAATATCTAAGGCAGACTTAGATTATGCAAATCAGTGCGAAAAACTAGAAAAATCAGCTGAACCATATATAAAAGAAGCAGTAAAATATATAAAAGAAAAGGTAACAAATACAGATGGCAGTCGTTGATATGCAAAAAATATCCATAACAGGCTTATTTAAGGATAAGAAAGATATACTTTCTTTTCTTATGAAGCGTGGTGTAGTAGATATTCAGGATATGCCTATAGAAACTGAATATGAGGATGTTTTTACAAAAGGATATGATAGAAATATTGAATCAGGTATAAATAGTGATATGTCTATGATATCTAAAGCTATCGAAATACTTGAACTATATGATAAAACAAAAAAACCTCTATTTAAGGTTAGACAGGAAATAGATCAACAATACTATCAGGATATTTTGAATAATGAAAGCAAGCATATCAAATTTGCTGAAGACGTTATAAAAGCCGAATCATCAATTATTGATATTAAAAGCGAAATTAACAGTTTGGAAAATGAGTGTCAGTCTTTATTGCCATGGATAAAAATGGATATTCCTGTTAATTTATCTAAAACTGATAAAGTTAAGATAGTATTTGGTGCAATCCCTGAATTTGTAAAACCTGAGATATATTTACAGCACATTGATGAACAGGAATTTTTATGTCAGATTGAACAGATAAGCAAAGACAGAAACAATTCATATCTTGTTGTATATCTTCATCAAAGTGATACAGAAAGACCAATTCATTATCTAAAAAGTCTAGGTTTTAATATCTTAGAATACGATTTTAATGGAAAATCTACAGATATATTAGCTCAAAAGAAGAAAGAAATAGAAAATTACAAAGAACAGATATCGACTGCGAAAAAGCAATTAGATGAATATGCTTTAAAAATTAATGATTTAAAGGCTATATATGATTGTTTTGCAATAAGAAAAGGATTGCTTGTCACTGATGAAAAAATATTATCAGGTAAGTATAGCTTTATAATTGATGGGTGGCTTCCAAAAGAAGTATCAGATAAAACTGCAGAAGAACTAGATAAACGGTTTTTATGTAATGTTGAGTTGAGAGAGCCATATGATGATGAAGAATTTCCAGTCCTGCTTAAGAATGGTTTCTTAGGCGAGGCTGTTTCAGGAGTAACAGAGATGTTCAGTCTGCCAAACTGCAGAGAAGCTGATCCTAATCCAATCACATCAATTTTCTTTGCTTTATTCTTCGGAATGATGCTTTCTGATGCAGGTTATGGACTAGTTATGGTAATCGCATGTTCTATTGTACTTTTGAAATTCAAACTGGAGTTTTCAACCAGCCGATTCATTAAGTTGATGCTAATTTCAGGTGTAGCAACAATGATTGTAGGAGCTTTATACGGTTCATGGTTCGGCAATCTTATACCTACATTGTTTTCTGACACTTCAATTGATATTGCATTATGGTTTGATCCTATAAAAGATCCTAATAAATTACTTATGTGGTCTCTTATACTAGGTGTACTGCATATTTATGTCGGATATGGTATAAAAGGATACAATAATATAAAAAGAAAGAAATATCTTGATGCGGTTTTAGATGTAATTCCTTGGTATTTTTTCTTTACTACCGCGATTTTTGCAGTTTCATCATATATTCCCAGCGTCCCAGAGAATATTTATACGACTTTGACGCCTATAGGCACATCTTTACTGCCTTACTCAGCAATTGTAATTCTTTTAACTCAGGGTAGGCATAAAAAAGGAATATTCGGAAAACTTTTTGGAGGAATAGCATCATTTTATGATTTAATATCCTTTATGGGTGATGTTTTATCTTATTCAAGACTGCTTGCTATGGGATTGGCGACAGGTGTCATAGCTACTATTGTCAATCAGCTTGGTTCTTCAGGAGGATTTACCATTGTTGGTGTTTTATCCTTTGGGTTAATTTTTGTTATAGGACACAGTTTTAACTTTGCAATAAATGCTTTAGGCGCATATGTACACTCGAGCCGTTTGCAATATATAGAATTTTTTAATAAATTCTTTGAAGGAGGCGGAGTAGCTTTCTCGCCACTTTTAGAGGATACAAGATATATTAAGATTAAGGAATAATAATTGGAGGAACAATTTATGTTAAAGTATGTACTGGACAACAATTTAGGTGATGTATTAGCGATTCTAGGCGCTGCAGTAGGATTTCTTCTTGCAGCTGCAGGGTCAGCAAAAGGTGTATCCACAGCAGGTCAGGTAGGTAGCGGAGTAGTTGCAGAAGATTCCAGCAAATTCGTACCTGTAATGATTCTTGAGGCATTACCAAGTACGCAAGGAATTTATGGCTTCGTTGTCGCATTTATGATTATCGGTAAGCTTGGGGGATTGAACCTTGCTGATGGTATGAGTCTTATGGCTGCTGCACTTCCAGCAGGTGTAGTCGGATTGATTTCCGGAATATTCCAGGGAAAAGTAGCTGCTGCAAGTATAGGAATAGTAGCAAAAAGAAGTAATGATATGGTTAAGGGAGTAGTTCTTACCCTTATGGTTGAATTGTTCGCTATCTTCGGACTTTTAGTTTCAATACTTATGATAGGTAATGTATAAGATGTCAGGAATAGATAGAATATATGACAAAATTATAAATGATGCCAAAGAACAGGCAGACAAGAGGCTTGATGAAGCAAAGCAGAAAATTTCTGTTATGAAAAAAGCTGTTAAAGAGCAGCTTGACGAAAAAAAACAGGAACAAATTGAACTTGCTGAAAAAGAAGCTGAAAATATTATCAAAAGAGCTGTAGCAAATAGAAACCTTGAAGGGAAAAAACAACTTTTATCAGTTAAGCAGAAGGTCATTTCAAAAGTTTTTGAGACTGCTCATGTGGAATTGATGAATATGCCAGAAGATGATCTTCTTAAAATGTATAAGAATTTGATAATTGGCTCTCTTGAAAAGGGTAAAAATGAAATTATGTTAAATGAAGATGATGCGAAAGCCATTGGCCAAAAGCTTATAGGTTTACTTGAAAAGGACATTGATTCAAATTTTAGAGTAAGTTTAAGCAGTCATTTTATTCAAGATGATAAAGGCGTCATTGTCAGAAATGAGAATATCTATTCAAATTCTGTTTTTTCATCAATTTTGAAATACAAAAAACAGGAACTGGAAACCGATATAATGAAGATACTTTTTGAAAGGAATGCCAAATAGTGATTGATTCTACCAAGTATGCATATTCAGTGGGAAGAGTAAGAGTAGCTGAGAATTTCATGATGGATGAAGTAAAGCTGCTTAGACTAGTTGATGCACAAGATATTTCTGAAGCGCAGAAGATACTGATTGAATGCAGATATAAAGAAGATGATGATTATATGGCAATGCTTGATAATGAGCATGCTTCATTATATTCATATATAAGAAGCATTATTCCTGACCTTAATATATTTAATGCATTTTTCTTTAAATATGATACTCATAACATAAAAGTATTACTTAAATCGGAATTTCTTAAGAAACCTTTTGATGAAATTGCATCAGAGGTTGGAGTATTTAAATATGAAACACTCAAGAAATTCATTCAGGAAAGAGATTTCTCACAGCTTCCTAAAGTAATAGCTGATGGGATAATAGAAAGCATTGAGGATTTTTCTAAATCAAATGATCCTCAGCTGATAGATTTAATAATGGATCAGGCTTACTATACATATTTTAATGAATCAATCAATAAAACACATGATGCTTTTCTTAAAGAGTTTACTGTAATTCAAACCGACCTTATAAACTTAAAGGCATTTATGCGTATAAAGAAAGTTTTTCAGAAAGAATCTTTTTTAAGCCGGACATTAATAAGTCATGGCAGTATAACTCTTAATGATTTTAAAAGGTTATATGAAGCTGATGAAGATGAGTTTAAAAAGTTTCTAAAAGACACAAGATATGCCTCTCTTTTTGACAGAGGAGATGTGGAAAAAAACTGTGATGACTATATGACTTCTTTTTTGAAAGATAATAGATATGATCCTATTGGGATAGCTCCTGTTATTGGTTTTATGTTAGGTAAAGAAACTGAAATCAAGAATGCAAGAATAGTGATGATGGGAAAAGCTAACAGGATAAGTAAGGATAAAACTAAAGAAAGGCTGAGGATGTGTTATGTATAAAGCTGCAGTTATTGGCCGTCACGATGACATATTAGCATACAAAGCTGTAGGATTTACAGCATATGATGTTGAAGAGGCCGAATTTAGAGATATTGTAAGAAGCCTTGATAAGCAGGAATATGCAGTAATTTTCGTAACTGAAGAAATATATGAAAAGAATGCTGAAGTCATAGATAAGTATACGGATAAAGTATTACCTGCATTTATTGCTATACCGGGAATGAATGGTACTACGGGTATAGGTATGATGAATGTCCGCAGATGCACCGAACGTGCTATAGGAGTGGATATTCTGATAAATGATTAAGAATGGAGAGTCACATATGAACAAAGGGACTATTATAAAAGTATCGGGACCGCTCATTGTAGCTGGTGATATGAAACATGCAAACATGTTTGACGTTGTTAAGGTCAGCGAATACGGCCTTATCGGTGAAATAATAGAAATGAGAGATGACAAGGCGAGTATCCAGGTTTATGAAGAGACTTCAGGTTTAGGCCCAGGCGAATCAGTGGAAACAACTGGTATGCCACTTTCTGTTGAGCTTGCACCCGGAATTATTGGTGGGATATTTGACGGAATACAAAGACCTTTGGAAGACATGCGGAAAATTTCTGGAAATACTATTAAAAGAGGTATAAATGTTAAAAGCCTTGACAGAGAAAAAAAATGGGATTTCAAACCTGTAAAAAAAGTCGGTGATGTTGTGCAACCTGGTGATATTCTAGGTTTGATACAGGAAACAGTTTTAATTGAACACAGGGTAATGGTACCGCATAATGTGAATGGGAAAATAACTGATATATATGAAGGAAGTTTTAATATAACAGAGACGATAGCTAAAATTGAAAATGATAAAAATGAAATCATTGATGTTTGTATGCTGAGCAAATGGCCTGTCAGACGACAGCGTCCTTTCAAAATGAAATACGCACCTGAAGAACCATTGGTTACAGGTCAGAGATCTATAGATACATTCTTCCCAATAACAAAAGGAGGTATTGCTGCAGTTCCAGGACCTTTCGGTAGTGGAAAGACAGTTGTTCAACATCAGCTTGCAAAGTGGTCAGATGCGGATATAGTCGTATATATTGGCTGTGGTGAAAGAGGTAATGAGATGACTGATGTTCTTATGGAGTTTCCTCAGTTAATGGATCCAAGAAGCAATGAACCTTTGATGAAAAGAACAGTTCTTATTGCAAATACATCAGATATGCCTGTTGCAGCAAGAGAAGCTTCAATTTATACAGGTATCACTATTGCAGAATATTACAGAGATATGGGGTATGATGTCGCAATTATGGCAGATTCAACTTCAAGATGGGCTGAAGCATTGAGAGAAATGTCAGCAAGGCTTGAGGAGATGCCCGGAGAAGAAGGTTATCCTGCATACCTGGGTTCAAGATTAGCGCAGTTTTATGAAAGAGCTGGAAAGGTTATGACATTAGGAGCAGAAGACAGAAATGGCTCAATCACAGCCATTGGTGCAGTTTCACCACCAGGTGGTGACTTGTCAGAGCCTGTTACCCAGGCTACTATGAGAATTGTAAAAGTTTTTTGGAGTTTAGACTCATCTTTAGCATATGCTAGGCACTTCCCAGCAATTAACTGGCTTACAAGTTATTCTCTGTATTCATCCAAATTAGAATTATGGTCAGATGAAAATATAGCTAAAGGATATTCAAAGTTAACTCAGGACGCTATGAGACTTCTTCAGGAGGAAGCTAACCTTCAGGAAATCGTAAGACTAGTTGGTATCGATGCTCTTTCAAAAGTAGAGAGACTTGTACTAGAAGCTGCAAGGTCATTAAGAGAAGATTTTCTATATCAAGATGCCATGCATCCAAATGATACATACTGCAGTTTGAATAAAAGATATAAATTATTAAAGACTATAATGGATTTTTACTATAAATCCAAAGAAGTTATAAAAAAGGAAATCGATATCGAGGAATTATTTGAACTTCCTGTAAGAGAAAGAATTTCTCGTTCCAGATTAATTGAAGAATCAGAAATAAATGAGCATTTTCGTAAGATAGATGATGAAATGGAACGTCAGTTAAAGAATCTTTCAGAAGTGGAGGCATGATAATGATAAAAGAGTATAGGACTATAAATGAAGTATACGGTCCTTTGATGATAGTAAAGGATGTTGAAAATGTAAAATACAATGAGCTTGGCGAGATAGAGCTTTCCAATGGAGAAGTTAGAAAATGCAAAGTTCTTGAGATTGATGGAACAAATGCTGTTGTACAGCTTTTTGAGTCATCAGCAGGAATTAACCTTGCTGACAGTAAGGTAAGGTTCTTAGGTAAGAGTCTTGATTTGCCTGTATCAAAAGACATGTTAGGAAGGGTATTCGACGGGATGGGTAATCCTATGGATAAAGGTCCTGATATCATACCTGAAAAAAGAGTTGATGTTAACGGAGAACCTATGAATCCTGTTGCAAGGAATTATCCTTCAGAGTTTATACAGACTGGAATATCAGCTATTGATACTCTAAATACATTAGTAAGAGGTCAGAAGTTACCAATATTTTCAGGTTCCGGACTTCCTCACCCTGAGCTAGCTGCACAGATTGCAAGACAAGCCAGAGTACTACATACAGATACTAACTTCGTTGTTGTATTTGCCACTATGGGTATCACATTTGAGGAATCAGACTTTTTTATTAGGGATTTCAAAAAGACAGGTGCTATAGACAGAACGGTCATGTTTATAAATCTGGCAAATGACCCTCCTATTGAAAGAATATCTACACCAAGAATGGCGCTGACAGCAGCAGAGTATCTAGCATTTGAGCAGGATATGCATGTTCTGGTCATATTAACGGATATAACCTATTATGCAGACGCTTTAAGAGAAGTCTCTGCTGCAAAAAAAGAGGTTCCTGGAAGAAGAGGTTATCCAGGATATCTCTATACAGACCTTGCAACTATGTATGAAAGAGCTGGAAGACGTAAAGGAAGCGAGGGGAGCATAACTCTTATACCTATACTTTCAATGCCAGAAGATGATAAGACTCATCCAATACCCGATCTCACAGGATATATAACAGAAGGACAGATAATTCTATCCAGGGAATTGAATAAAAAGTCAATAATGCCGCCTATTGATGTTATGCCATCACTTTCACGTCTCAAAGATAAAGGTATTGGTAAAGATAAAACCAGAGAAGATCATTCTGATGTAATGAATCAGTTATTTGCAGCATATTCAAGAGGAAGAGAAGTCAGAGAACTAGCTATTATATTAGGTGAAGCTGCATTAACTGAGACAGATAAGCTTTATGCAAAATTTACTGATAGTTTTGAGAATATATATATAAATCAAGGCTTTTATGAGAACAGAAC
>JAQVAJ010000053.1 GCA_028690885.1 Clostridia bacterium | reverse complement strand
TGATTTTATCGTAAAAAAGAAACTGGAGCCATTTTCCTCTTTTGAGTATGAAGAGATAAAAACGGGAAGTACCAAAGTAAAAAGGCCTGTTGTTATTGGAGCCGGACCTTGCGGGTTATTTGCAGCGTATCTTTTGGCATTATATGGATTTGAACCATTAGTTATCGAAAGAGGTAAATGTGTAGATGACCGGCACGCTGATATATTGGAATTTTTTAACACTGGAAACCTTAATACTGAATCAAACATACAATTTGGCGAGGGTGGAGCAGGAGCATACTCTGATGGAAAGCTTGTTACAAGAATTAATGATCCAAGATGCTCATATGTCTTATCTGTTTTAAAAGAAATGGGTGCTGATGAATCAATTTTATATGATGCAAAACCGCATGTCGGTTCAGATGTATTAAAAAATGTCGTAATATCCCTAAGAAATGAAATTATTTTGAAAAAAGGCTCTTTTCTTTATGAATCAAAAGTTACTGATTTGGTTTTATCAAAAGATATGAAAATAGAAGGTGTGATTATTAACGATAGTACCCAGATAGATGCAAATATTGTAATACTTGCAACAGGACATAGTGCTAGAGATACATATCAGATGCTTTTTGCAAAAGGTATGGAAATGATACAAAAACCTTTTTCAGTAGGTTATCGAATAGAACATCTCCAAGAGGACATAAATGAATGCAGATATGGTAAATCAGCAAAATATATACCGTATAACGCAGAGTATCAGCTGCATGACAGATCACAGATAAGAGGAGTATATACTTTTTGTATGTGTCCGGGAGGATATGTCATTAATGCATCTTCTGAAGAAAAATGTCTTGCTACAAATGGTATGAGCATGAAAAAGAGAGACGGCATTAATGCTAATAGCGCATGGGTAGTATCTGTTGATAATAATGATTACCTGTCGGATCATCCGCTTGCTGGAATAGAATTCCAAAGATCAATAGAAAGAAAAGCTTATGAAATAGGTATAGCTAATTACGTAGCCGGTGTACAATCCCTTAAGGGATTTCTTGAAAAACAGCCAAAAAGGTCAAATAATATTAAACCTACAATTAAACCGGGGTATACATATTCCGATTTAAGTGGTATATATAGTAATGAAATATATGAAACTTTATGTTCTTCAGTATCCTTGTTTGAAAAGAAACTATCATGTTTTAGCAAAGGGGTGCTGACGGCATGTGAAACAAGAACAAGCTCTCCGGTAAGTATTATAAGAGACGAAAATCATATGTCTAGCACAATTTACGGTATATATCCTTGCGGAGAGGGTGCTGGAAAAGCAGGGGGTATTATGTCAGCAGCAATTGATGGTCTTAAAACAGCAGAAAATATAATTAAAAATTTCAGGATTTAGGTTTGAGGAGGATTAAATGGGTAAAATTTTCGGTACAGATGGAGCAAGAGGAATTGCAAATAAGGATTTAACAGTCAGCCTTGCATTTAATCTTGGTAAAGCAGGAGCTTTTGTATTAGCAGGTGAGTGCAGTCATACGCCAAAAATACTTTTAGGAGCAGATACTAGGATTTCATCAGATATGCTTATGTCTGCTACAGAAGCAGGAATTTGCGCTATGGGAGCAAATGTCATTAGAGCCGGAGTTGTTACTACCCCAGCTGTTGCATACCTTACAAAATTGTATAACTGTGATGCGGGAATAGTTATTTCAGCTTCACATAACTCGTATGAGTATAATGGTATAAAATTTTTCAATAAAGACGGGTTTAAGCTTCCTGATGAGACTGAAGATCAGATTGAGCGAATAGTTACAGGGGAGGGTGGAGGAAGTATAAAAACCCATGATGCAATAGGCAGGATTTTCAAAGATTATGATTGTGTAAAGGAATATTCTGATTTTTTAGTATCTCACTGTAACACCGACTTATCCGGTTTGAGAATTCTTTTAGACTGTGCAAATGGAGCTGCAAGCAATATAGCACCTGAAGTATTTAGAAGAACAGGATGTGATATCTCATATATGAATGCAGATCCAGATGGAATTAATATTAACAAAGACTGCGGGTCCACTCACATCGATAATCTGGCAAAGGAAGTAGTTAAGAGAAATTATGATATCGGATTCGCTTATGACGGTGATGCTGACAGGCTATTAGCTGTCTCGGAAAAAGGAGATTTAATAGACGGTGATGTGCTGATGGCCGTTTTGGCACTTCACTTGAAAGAAAACGGATTACTGGCAAAAGACACTATTACTGTAACAGAGATGAGTAATATGGGAATTGATGTATTTGCCAGAAAAAATGACATGCAAATTGTCAGAACAAAAGTTGGAGATCGTTATGTAGTAGAAGAAATGCTAAAAAGCGGATATTCCATTGGTGGAGAACAATCGGGACATATTATACTTCTACCATTTAATACAACTGGAGACGGAATACTTGCTTCTTTGAAAATTTCACAAATATTAGCCGAGAATAAAATTAAAACAAGCAGTTTTTTCGACATAATGAAACCATTACCGCAGGTATTGATTAATGTAAGAATAAGAAATGATATGAAAGCTGAACTTAAAAATGATGTAGAGATACAGAATTTATATAAGAGCATATCAGAAGAACTGGATGGAAATGGAAGAATAGTTTTGAGAGTATCTGGTACTGAACCTGTAATAAGAGTAATGATCGAGGGAGAGAACATGGAATTTATCGAAACTCGAGCAAAAACCGTAGCTGACAAGATAAAAGAAAAACTGAATTAATTAGTAATTTGAATATTTTGCATTAGCTTTATTCATATTATGTTTTTATTCTTTTGGCAGAATTATGATATTCTGCCTTTTAAATAGAGAATATTAACATTGAAAACAAAATGTGGCAAGAATGTGAACAGAATATGAAAAAATGCGTTGACACTTTTTCATGACCATGATATTATATTTAAAACTTTATTATTAAAGATTTACTATTATGAGGAGGTAAAATTATGAAGTTAAAAACAAAGAGCATACTCAGCATATTGCTTGTAGTTATTCTTTGCGTAGCCATGCTGTCAGCTTGTACGCCTAAGATTAAAAAGGGCGAAGCGACAATACTAACACCGTTAGTTGTTGCATACGATCCTTTCAGCGGCAAGTTCAGCCCATTCTTTGCAGACACAGCGTATGACGTAGATGTTGCTGGAATGACACAGGTTGGCCTTATGACTACTGACAGAGTTGGCGGTGTTATTTACAATGCCATAAAAGGAGAGACGGTTAATTTTAATGGAACCGATTATCTTTACACTGGTGTTGCAGATTTAACAGTAGCATATGACGAGAAATCAGATACTACAACATATCGTGCGACTATTAGAAATGATGTAGCGTTCTCAGACGGTACTGTAATGGATATTGATGATGTAATATTCACATATTACGTTCTTTGCGATCCTGCATACACCGGCTCGACAACTTTATCATCATATAACATTCTTGGATTACAGAACTATCAGACACAGACTACTGATGAAGTTTATGACAAGTATGTTACATTAGTTGATGCGATTTATGCTGCAGGAGAAGATCATGAATGGTCAGCATCTGATGCATGGACAGAAGCTCAACAAGACGGATTCTGGGCATTGCTTAACGAAGAGTGGAAAAATGATGTAGGAGCAATAGTAAACTATGTTATTGGAAACTATCTTTCATATGCAGACCAGGGTTATTTCCCATACTCATCTGCTGAAATATCAGCAAGTGAAGGAATGAAAATTGCTTTTGGAATGAGAATGTGGGGATTTGCTGGAGTTGAAGGAACAACACTTACAACAGCTGTAACAGGAAAAACATTTGATATGGCTGCTGGAGAATTCCCAACACTTGAAGATTATTTCTTGGAAACCAAAGAAGCATATGGCGGAAATCCTGAAGAGTATTGGGCAGTTGAAGCTGCTGATGATACTGATGTAGTTACACCAGCTAAGTCAAAATTCATATATGAATATGGATCAAAAGACGAAGCTATGGGAACTGAAGGAATCAAGAGCATCACAGGTATAAAGAGAGTTAACAACCGTACAGTTGAAGTTACAACTCAAGGATATGAAGCATCTGCTATATATTCAATACTTGGTATTTCTATTACACCAATGCACTATTATGGAGACGAAAGCCTTTATAATTACAAAGATGGAAGCTATGGATTCCCATTTGGCGACCTTTCAATGGTACAGGCAAAAACATCCAATCCAATGGGTGCTGGTCCATACAAATTTGTTAAATACGAAGATAAAGTTGTTTATTTCGAAGCTAACGAATATTACTACAAAGGAACTCCAAAAGTTAAATACATCCAGTTTAAAGAAGTAGGCGAAACTGATAAGATCAGTTCAATAGCTTCTGGAGCAGTAGATGTAGCAAATCCAAGCGGAAGTAAAGTTAAGTTTAACGAAATTCGTTCATATAACTCTAACGGACAGCTTGATGGTAATGTTATTACAACATCATCAGTTGACAACTTAGGTTATGGATATGTAGGAATTAATGCAGACACAGTAAGAGTTGGAACAGATTCCGATTCAGCAGAATCAAAAGCTCTGAGAAAAGGTTTAGCAACACTTCTTGCAGTATATCGTGATGTAGCTATAAACAGCTATTATGGCGATGCAGCAGCAGTTATCAACTATCCTATATCAAATACTTCCTGGGCTGCACCTCAGAAATCTGATGCAGACTATAAAGTTGCATTCTCAGTTGATGTTGACGGTAATGATATCTACACAGCAGACATGGATGCAGAAGCCAGATACGCAGCAGCACTTGAAGCATCAATTGGATTCTTCAAAGCAGCAGGATACACATGGAATGATTCAACTAAAAAGTTTACTGCAGCTCCTGAAGGAGCAAATATGACTTATGAAGCTTTGATTCCTGGTGATGGCGCTGGTGACCACCCGAACTTCCAGGTTTTAACAAATACTTCTGAAGCTTTAAAGAAAATTGGAATAACACTAGAAGTTAACGATTTAGCAGATTCTTCAGTACTTTGGGACAGACTTGATGCAGGAACACAGGAATTGTGGACAGCTGCATGGGGCTCAACGATAGATCCTGATATGTATCAGGTATATCACAGCTCAGGAATAGTAGGTAAAGGCGGATCTGATTCCAACCATTACCACATAGCTGATTCTGAACTTGATGATCTTATTGTTCAAGCACGTAAGTCAGATGACCAGACATACAGAAAATCTGTATACAAAGCATGCCTTGACTTAATAATTGACTGGGCAGTTGAAGTACCTTCATATCAGAGACAGAACATTATAGTGTTCAGTACAGAAAGAGTTAATATTGATACAGTTACACCTGATATCACAACTTTCTGGGGCTGGATGAATGATGTTGAGCTTCTTGAAGTTTATGAAGCAAATTAGTACAAAATCCTAAAAAAAAAGGAAAGCCCGCTGTTGACGGTGGGCTTTCCTTATGTATATAATAATATTTAAACTATGCGAAGTAAGCATGTTTTAGTAAGGAGAAACATTAATGTGGAAGTTTTTAGTTAGACGTATATTATTAAGTATAGTGATTCTTTTCTTTGTTTCGTTCATTGTATACTTTATAATGCGCGCACTACCTACATCATATGTTGAAGCAATAGCAAGGGAACGTGCGTCACTTCCCGGAGGAAGAAGCTATACTGAATGGCTTCAACAGTTAAATCAAGTGTACCATTTGGATGGTAACGTGATAGAAGGATTTTTTGGATGGCTTAAAGATTCAATTTTTACAGGCGATTTTGGTGAATCTTGGGCATACAACGTACCTGTAGTTCAGAAATTTAAAGATGTTATCTGGGATTCATTTATACTTGGATTTATTTCTTTAGTTCTTCAATTAGTTATTTCTATACCATTGGGAATAATTGCTGCAAGGAAACAATATAGCAGATTGGACTACTCAATCAGTGTGTTTGCATTAATAGGTATTTCATTACCGTCATTCTTTTTTGCAACACTATTAAAACTAGGGTTTTCATACAAATTAGGATGGTTTGAACCTATTGGAAAGGTTAGCCGGTTTTACGATCAGTTAACTCCCATAGGACAGTTTTTTGATGTGGCATCGCATTATGTGCTGCCAATTATGACTTTGACAATAGTAAGCATAGGCTTTTTAATGAGATATACAAGAACAAATATGCTTGAAGTACTTAATTCAGATTATATTAGAACTGCAAGAGCAAAAGGACTTTCTGAAAATAAAGTAATAAACAAGCATGCTTTTAGAAATACACTTATACCAATAGTAACAATAGTTGGCGGAACTCTTCCTGGTCTTTTTGCTGGAGCAATGATAACAGAACAGCTCTTTTCAATACCTGGAATCGGCTATACAGCATATAATGCTATGATTAAAGGAGATATACCCTTTTCTATGTTTTATTTGGTATTTTTAGCGACACTGACTTTGATTGGAACACTTATTGCAGATATATTGTATGCAGTAGTTGATCCAAGAGTCAGAGTAAACTAGGAAAGGAGGAAGATATGAGCGATAACAAAATACCTAACAATCCCGAATACGAGGATAAAAATATCCATATTGATGAAGAAGAGATATTATATAGTGATTCAAACATAAATGATCATATAAGCAGTTCAGACAGTTTAGATGATGAGCAAAGAGTTAAGATGCTTTCTCCTTCTATGCTGGTAGCAAAAAGGTTTGTTAGAAACAGACTTGCAATAATAGGTCTTGTTATTATACTTGCAATGTTTATATTCTCTTTTATTGGAGGATGGATACACCCGTATCCTGAAACAAAGATATTCTATAAAAAAGAAGTAGCATCTTCAGAGTACGCAGGAGCTACAATAAATCAGAACTGGTATGAAGAAGTTAAAGAAGGGTACACCTTCACTTCTTTGAACAAAGCTGCATTTGCATTAGCATTAAAAGAAAATCAATCTGTTTTTTCTACTCCGGTTAATGGAGAAGATACTTTGTTTGCAATTAAGCCAATTTCAGCAGATACTCAGGTACTGTTTGGTGCAGAACGGATAGGAAAAATCGATATTATACTTGGTGAATACATTTTTAAAGAAGAAGCCAGTGGAATTTCTTTTTCTACTAATTTCAAGACTGCTGTAATGAATGCTATTGAGAATAAAGAGAGCTTCATTGAGTACAACGGGGATGAATACTTTTTAGATTTATCAAGACGTGAGTGCATAATATTTACTGGTGAAGAATATGTTCTCTTAACCAAAAATATATATGATATGTATACACAGGGATTAAAAGCAGACTTCAGTTTTAAGTACGCTGCGGAATCAGCTATAAGTAATAGCGAAAAAACATTTACTGCCAATCAGTTGAGTTATGAAATTGATTATCACGATAATCTGCAAACGATTTATGAAGTAGGTACGGGTGAAAAAAATGCATATGCAAATGTAACAAGACTTATTATTACCCCTACTTCACCTGATATTTTCCTCTCTATAAACTTCAAGAATATAGTTGAAGAATCTATGGCAAATGGTCAAACTTCATTTGAATATACAAATACTGAAGGTGAGACAATAGAATATATTATTGAGAAGAAGGATTTACAGTATGTAATAAGGACAGATAAAGTTACAGATTTAATTGATACATACGCTTCTCCTAGCAAAGAACATCCGCTTGGTACTGATGGTTCAGGAATGGACCTTTTAGTAAGACTTATGTACGGAGGAAGAGTTTCTCTCACAATAGGATTTGTTGTTGTTTTAATTGAGATAATTATAGGTATTATAATTGGAGGTCTTTCAGGTTATTTCGGCGGATGGACAGATACTTTGCTTATGAGACTTGTTGAAATATTCAACTGTATACCAACAATGCCTCTATATATCATTTTAGGAGCAGCTTTAAATACGATGAAACTGGATCCGGAGGTGCGAATTTATCTCTTAATGATCATACTAGGCATATTCGGATGGCCTGGTATTGCTAGAGAAGTAAGAGGACAGATTCTGTCTCTTAGAGAACAGGAATTCATGGTTGCAAACGAAGCA
>JAQVAJ010000052.1 GCA_028690885.1 Clostridia bacterium | reverse complement strand
TTATATACCATATCCAGCATCTCATTTATATGTTCTGAAGCGTTACATACTACATTGGGTTTTTGTATGTTCAATTTTGAAATGTCTTTAAAAAATGCATCTGAGTAAATAGATGCGATTTCCCAAGGGGTTTTATTTGCTGTTTTTGCTGTTTTCATCATTTTATCTTCACCTTCATCACCATCAGACACAAGATGACCGACATCAGTGACATTCATTACACTTTTTACTTTATATCCTAGATAATTAAGAGAACGCTTAAGAAAATCCATAAAAATATATGCTTTCATATTGCCTATATGGGCATAGCTGTACACTGTAGGTCCGCAGGAATACATTCTTATGGTTTTTCCATCGAGCGGGACTAATTCTTCTTTTGTTCTTGTGAGTGTGTTATATACCTTCATAATCCATCCTTATTGTTAAATAATACTTCACACACTATTATATCTTAATAAATAAGAATAATCCATCAATAGATGTGGATGTAAATTATAATTTAATATACGTCAAGTCTTTCAAACTAATGAAATAAGACGTAAATAGAATCTGACAAGGTTATATATCGCATCCAAAGATATTCTTTCATTATTACCATGAATATATCCTCTTTGTTCTTTAGTAAGATGCATTCCGGAAAATTTGTATACTTTATCAGTAATTTTACAAAAATGTCTGGAATCAGAAGCTGCAAACATAAGATAAGGGGACACAAGGGCATCGGGCCATGTCTGCGATATAGCATTTTTAATAGTGTCCCATGCTATACAGTCGGTACTTGAGTATGTAGTTCCATTTGAACCATGTATTACTTCAAATAGAATATCTGGATTGTCTGTGACTTTTTTCATATGTAAAACAGCAGATTCATATGTGTCTTTTCCTAAAAGCCGTAAGTTCGCTGTAAATTCAGCACTTGGAGGAAGTACATTAGCAGCCTGGCTTCCTTGTGCCATGGTAAATGCTACTGTTGTCCTCATTAGAGCATTAAGTTCTCCACCTGTCTTTTTACACATTAGATTAAGAATTGGTTTGAAGCACCACAGATTGGCAAATATGATTTTAAAAACAAAGGACGAGTGTCTGCCCAGAATATCAAACATCTGTGACACAGGAGGAGTAAGCTGGAAACTGAATGGATGGTTCTCGATGTCAACAACAGCCTGTGACAACTGTCCTATTATTGTATGTGGAGGAGGTGCAGACGCATGACCTCCACTGCTTTTCATGCTCATACGTATATCGGTAATACCTTTTTCAGCAATACCGACTAATGCGCATTTTCCTCTAACTCCAGGAAATACATTTTCTACTACAGCTCCACCTTCATCTAGAACCATTGCAGGATGTATATTCCTCTGTTTTAAAAGTTCTACAGTAGCGGGGCATGTTGGTCCTGCTACTTCTTCATCTCCAGCAAAAGAAAGATATATATCATTTTTTGGTTTAAATCCGGTTTTTATAAGCTGTTCAGAGGCTTCAAGTATTGCAACAAAAGTGCATTTGGTATCAAGCGTTCCTCGTCCCCACAATTCATTATTTTCTATAATTCCATCAAAAGCAGGTTTTTCCCACTGCTGTTCGTTTGCTGGAACCACATCATAATGTGCCATAAGTACTACTGGTTCATCAGATTTTTCACCTGGCCATTTGAATAAAAGACCAGTTTGAAGAACTTTTTCAAATTCACATATTTTGAATATATTGGGATAGAATTTTTTTATAAGGTCTTGTACTTTTTCAAACTCACCTATATTAACCTTTGATAAATCACGATTAGAGATAGTTTTGCAGCTTATGATTTTGCTGAACCTGTTTACTATATTTTCTTCATCTATTTCAAATTCCTGTATCTTTGGTGCTTGTGAATCATAAGGTTTAAATAAAAACGCTCTTATGATAATGAAAATAACGAATGCCAGCAATACTGCTGGAAATACTAACCACCACATGTCATCCTCCTAAATTTTATTCTTTTTATATAATATCCTTGCAGATACAATTGCTATTATTGCTCCAACAGGAACTAATATACCGACATAACCTGATAAATCAATGGGAGATACAATGAACAGTATTAACATAAATATTAATGGAGCTAATGCTATCTTCCAGTTCTTTGATACGTAAACTACTCCAAGCCCTCCGAATAAAGCAGGCAGAATATTTGCAAATGCCGGTTTTAAAGTTTCCGATTCAAGCAACGGCCTTATCGCACTCAATCCTAATACCCCAATCGCAATTATAACTATGGTTACAAGGCTGGATACAGCTATTGATATCGCAGAGATGACTTCTCCTTCATCAGTACCTGGTTTCACATTTTCTGAATTCATAGCATTAAGAGCAACAGGTGCTTTTAAGTTGGATATGTTTCCTGTTACGAATGATAAATATGATCCTGCTGAACCTAGCATAGGGGTGTATGTTATAATTTCGATAAGTCCTACTGTCCAGAAAATTGGTGCTACACCTGCTAATGCTTTGAAGAAAGGGCCTGCTGAAGGCCATGCATCATACAATACTGATATTGTCAAAGGAAGCATTGTAAATAATACAAGTGCTCCAAGCATCCATAATCTTCCTGAAAAATGTATTTGGTCATCATATGATCTAATTGTTTTCTTTTTCATTTCTTCCTCCTATAATATGCTCTGAACAAGATTTGTTATCGGTATTGCCAATGCCATTGATGACAACATAGTAATTGGAAGAGCAAAATCTTCCAGCCACTTAATTTTCAGCTTCTTAACTAGTATTCCTATCACAGACATTATAAGAGCGGATACTATCATTACAAATACAGGTATCCATCCTTCTAAACCTGATTTAATATCAGAAAATACTAACCCTAAAAATGCAGATATCATTCCAAGAAATAGTGCTGTCAATAAAGCATCAGACCATTTTTCATCTTTTCTTTTAATGAGCACAAGACCTTTTTGTATTTTTTTAAGAAATAATGGCACAAGTATAAGGCCTGTAAATATACCAAGATGCATAACCCATGCCATGGTAGAAAACACTTTAGCATCTGTTACCAGTGAAGTCAGTTCTATGCCCAACGATTCAGCAGCAGAATATGCAGCCGAAAGCTCATATGTTATTGCACCTAATACGCTCAGTCGAAGCCAAGGGAAAGGCAATCCCATAAAACCTGCTAAGGTAAGAACACCCATAAGTATAGAAATAGCAGGTGCAATAGTGAAGACTGCACTAGATAGTATTGTTTTCTTAACAGTTGAAGTGCTAATATTCAATTCTTTTGCCCGTTTTACTGCTTTAATTAGAAAATATACTGCCTGAGCGGCTACATATAGAATAATTATAGCGACCATTATGTACATCAGATTAGAATTAGGATCAAACAAAACCGTTACCTCCATTATTTAATTGTTTTTTTTAATTATATACTTTAAAGTCATAAAGTGAATACATTTTTTTAATTAATTTCGTTTGTCAGTTAAATAATACTGAAAATACACCTATTATTGACTCATGGATGCTTCATTATCAACAAGTAAAAAAGGATATGCATGTACAGAAGCGGCTATAGCATTGCCATTTATAATTTTGCTTTCAATTGTAGTTATCTTTTCAATAACTTCAATAAGTAGTGAGTATGAACAGATTGAGGAATATAACCTTACAGAAGATATTTCAAAAGCGGACAGTTTAAAAAGGAAGGCGGATGTTTTTTTTGAAGCATTATGGGAATAATAAAAAAGGTATAATATCAGTATTTGTTGCAATTGTTTTACCAGTGATTCTAATACTTTCTTTAGTTCTTTCAGATATCTACATTGCAAAGAATGCATCTGATGCAGCAAAAAATGCGCTTAAAGCTTCATGTGGCTGTGTATTGTCTCAGTATAGCTCTTTTATGCAAAATGAATATGGATTATATGGATATACGATTGATGATGGTAAAGCTTATGATATAGTTTTTAAAGCATTGGACAAATCAAGTATCAGTACGGGCATTTATAAAATGGATATTCAAAATATAGAAGTCACTAAAACAAACCCCATATACAATTACAGTGTATTATCTTCACAGGTTTTTACATTGATGAAAGATGACATTTATAAAGATATTTTAATTGAGGTAAATGAGAAAATTGATATCTTCAAAAAAATGAAAGATGTTTTAAAGACATTGAATATAAAAATGCAGGTTGATGAGCTTGTTGGAGGACTTAAGAATGTTCATGAAAAACTTAAAACAACTATTGAGCAGATAAATTCCAGTTCATATTATCAGGATCTTATTTATATGATTGAAAGTGTAGATTATATTGTTCATAATATCCATGACTTAATAGATAATGCTGAAAATATTGACAATGTAAATGCTATCGAATTACTTAAGGAAGAAGCTTTGGAAATTATAAATATTAATATCGATAATCTTGTATATGTGTTAAAAGAATATAACAAACAGGGTTTGAATCTAATAAGTCAGATGGTTCATACTTATGCTCAAGTTCATATTTTATCTGATAGTATGAGACGCATTGTAAGTTCAATAAAAGATTGTCCTGAATATCTTGAAGTTCTTCTTGAAATTTGTATCGATACAGTTTACAGTATGGAAAATTCTTTTTCAAATACAGTTTTTGATCAGCTTGAAAGAACATTGAACAGAAATGTTGAATGTCTGGAAAAAGCTATGAAAAATGTAACAAATGCAGTAATTTATGGAAGTGAACAACCTATTTTGCATGTGTTTAATGATGCTATGGAACAATATTATGATGCTATTTATAATCCTGAAATATTAGATTCATTTTTCTTTGTAATTTATGATGAAAATCATGAGGATAAAAGAGGGTTTTGGAAGCAATATTCACAAGATATTCTAAACTCATTCAGTTTTGATGACAATATTATAGATTCATTTATAACCTTAATATCTGATGATTCATTCTCCGACTATTTAATTAGCGCGGACATGACTGGAAAAACTTCAAAAAGCATTTTCTTATCTATCGATGATATTTGCAGTTTGCTATCTGAAATTAAAGAAGATATTTATTTCAATGAATACATGATGCTTTACTTAAGCAGTCTTATAGATAGTGAAAAAAGTGTTTTTAATAGTAAATATCTTAAGGCAGAAACAGAATATATTGTATTCGGGAATAGAGATAATAATAAAAATATAAAGTCATGCAAAGCAGCTATTACTGCATTACGTTTTGCTTTGAATATAATGCATGTCTATACTGATATGGATAAAATCGCAAAAGCAAATACTCTAGCTGCGTGTCTTGCTGGAAGTTTAAGTTTTGGAGCTGCGACCCCTATAGCAAAAAACCTGATTTTATGCTCATGGGCATTTGCAGAATCTGCATATGATTCTGACATTTTAGTAAGAGGTAAAAGCTGTCCGCTGTTTAAGCTTGATGGTGATTGGAATCTTGATATCGGAATAGATGCTGGGTTTAATAAAACACCAGACTGGTTAAAATTAGATTATGAGGATTATATAAGAGTACTTATGTGTACTATACCAAAAGAAATCAAAGCTAAAAGGCTGCTTGATGTTATATCACTAAACTGCCCCTATGTAACAGATATGTCACAGGTCTTTTGCGGCATTAATGTAAGAGCTGTTTTCTTATACAAAGGAATATTAGGAATTGAAAGGACATTTGAAATCGAGGTAAGTGATGCATACTAAAGGAAGTATTACAGCAGAGTGCTGCATCTGTTCAGTGATAATTGTATTCGCACTTTTATTGAGTATACAGTTAATAGGCTATGCAAAAGCGAATTTTACGATTTTACAGGATTTGGAAAGTGAATTA
This sequence comes from Clostridia bacterium, assembly GCA_028690885.1. Lineage (GTDB taxonomy): Bacteria > Bacillota > Clostridia > DUPQ01 > DUPQ01 > DUPQ01. The sequence goes on along the minus strand of JAQVAJ010000052.1, from coordinate 2,229 downwards.
AGAAATGCAGCTGTTACTTATCATATTTCTGATATATATCTATTAAATCCTCTTAAAAAAGACAGATATGAGTATGTGGAAAATATAAGGACAATGGCCTTGCCATATGAATACTTTTTTACTATGTCAGCAAGGTCTGTTTATACTGGAGTGCTTGCTAATAATAATATGCACGTAAAAGCAATATCACCCAAATGGAAAGGTGATGGTATTGGTGCTGCCCAATGTAATATTTGGGACCTTAATCCTTTTGAAAGAGGTGATGTTATTCATCAGATTATGGGAGCTAATCTTGACACGGATTTTCCAGTGTTGGATAAATATGATGAATTCAGCAGAGAAGCTGTATCGATAATCAGTATAAACACTCAAGATTCCAGTTATTTGTCAGGTACAGATATGAAGAAGAAAATCAAACAGCAGATTGATGCTATTGACAGCTACACAATTCAGTCATTGAGAGATGTTACTATAGATGAAACTGATATAGAAAAGAAGAAGGTTCTTGTTGTAATACCAAATGAAGCACTTAATAAAAGGCAGAGAAAGCAGATAGATGAAATGACCAGATACGCAGATTCATTAGATATTGAACTGGAAATTAAAAAATTCCAAGGTGCTTCAGACTGATTAGCATTGTAAATAATTTATCTTTTATATATAATCAATACCAATACAGGCAGGTAACTAAATTGAAATACCAACTAGTGCTAGCAGGCGGCGGAGCCAGAGGCTCTTATCAGATAGGCGTTTGGAAAGCCTTAAGAGAACTGAATATTGAGATTGATATGGTCATTGGAACTTCAGTAGGATCTATTAATGGTGCTGCTGTAGTGTGTGACGCTTTCGACCAGGCAGAGCAATTATGGCAGACACTTGATATGCCGACATTATTCAATATCACTTACAACAAGGAAGATGGAGAGCCTAATACATCTGAGTATCTCGAATCGATACTGAAAAATAAAGGATTAGATACTACTACACTAAGAGAGTATCTTAATAAAGTAATTGATGAAGATGTTTTACGAGCATCAGAAATTGATTATGCATTAGTTACATTTTCACTTACACAGATGAAACCTGTCATTCTTTTTAAGAAAGATATACCAAAAGGTAAAGTTGTAGATTTTATATTAGCCAGTTCAGCAGTTCCTGGTTTCAAAAAGCAAGAAATAGATGGAGACTTATACATAGATGGTGGCATATATGATAATATGCCAATAAATGTCCTTATTGATCACGGATATAAGAATATAATCGCAGTTAGCAATTCAGCTATTGGAATGTATAGAAAAGTAAAAGAATCAGATGCAAAAATAATTATTATCGAAAACGAGAGAACTGAAGGCGGTATTTTAGAATTTGATCCAGAAATTGCTAAACGCAATATGCAGCTTGGCTATCTTGATGGGCTGAAAGCATTTGGTAAGTATATTGGTAAGTGTTACTACATATCAGATAATGCAAAAAATAAATATGCAATGGCTTTGACGGAAAGAGAAATTGAGATGCTTTATCTGAATATCAAAAAAAACAAAAATAACATAATGAATAACGTTGTTCAGTTTTCTATTCTTAAAACATTACGCAATCATTCCTGTGGTACTCTTGATGCAAAAAAAGCTTTTTTTGCTGCAATGGAGATAACTGCTGATATTTTCGGAATTGAAAAGACTCGTGCATATACTCCTGAACAGCTTATAACTAAAATCCTTATAGCTTATCGATCTGTGCAATCAGAGAAAAAGGAGTTAGAAAAATCAAAGAAAAATATTTTCAAATTTATTTGGAGAAAAATATGGGATAAAAATAAAGTTAGAATTAATAAAAAAGCAATACAGAAACTTTTTCTTGGGCAGGTATTAATCGATCGGGATAAGCTTTCAATTAATTCAAATACTACTGCAGAATATCTCATATCTAACCTGTTTATTTATTTGATATTATGGAGAAGAAAGAGACTAAAAATTCAAAGAGGAGTAGAAAATGAATGAAATCATAAAGAATAAAGAAGCTTTCATAATAGATATGGATGGGGTTTTATATCATGGTAATAATGTGCTTGAAGGAGCGCTTGAATTTGTGGACTGGTTGAAAGCTAATAATAAAAAATATCTATTCTTAACTAATAGTTCTGAAAGATCTCCAAAAGAGCTTTCACAGAAGTTAGCTAGGCTTGGTATTGAGGTAGCAGAAGAACATTTTTATACTTCAGCCATTGCAACT
>JAQVAJ010000051.1 GCA_028690885.1 Clostridia bacterium | reverse complement strand
TAGCAAGTTTTTTCATTCCCGGTCTTGATGCACCTATAATTCTGACTTTGGGAGCAATTGCAACTGCTACTGCTCCTGCAGCTACTTTAATGGTAGTAAGGCAGTATAAAGCAAAGGGAATAGTTACTCAAACACTACTTCCTGTTGTTGCTGGAGATGATGCGATTGGTTTAATTATATTTTCAATTTCTTTGTCAATAGCAAAAGCACTTGCAAATCATGAGGCATTAACATTCAAAACAAGTGTGTTGATACCTCTTTATGAAATTTCCATGTCTTTAATAATAGGTGCGGTACTTGGATTTATATTATCATTATCAATGAAATTCTTTAAATCAAGAGCAAACAGAATCAGTCTAATTGTTGCAATAACATTTGGTGGTGTAGCGTTAAGTCAGCTTCTTGAGTTATCAGCTCTTCTTACTTGTATGATGATAGGAGCTATGTATGCGAACATCTGTAAAAATAATGATCCTGTAATGGAAGCATATGATAGATGGACTCCGCCTGTTTTCTTGTTATTCTTTGTTATTTCTGGTGCTGAACTCAATGTTAAAATGATAATTTCAGTTGGAGTTATCGGCATACTATATCTAGTTGCACGTTCGATAGGTAAATATTTTGGTGCATTTGCAGGTTCGAAGATGGTACATGCTCATCCTAATGTCACCAAATATCTTGGATTAGCATTATTACCTCAGGCAGGTGTCGCTGTCGGTATGGCTCAGATAGTTATGATGCAACTTCCACAATATGGTGATTCCATAAGAACAGTTATACTTTGTGCAACGCTTATATATGAATTGATTGGACCTGTTGTTACAAAGATTGCGTTGACTAAAGCTGGAGAAATTGAACCTAAGTTAAAAGTCTCCAAAAAAGGCAATAAGTAGCTTTAGTACTAAAATTTAACGTAATCAACAATATACTATGATGTAAGTTAACAATTATTATCGATAATATGAAAGAAATCGTAAAGGGTTTCTTTTTTGTTAATATATGCTAAAATCAAATGTGAAAGGGGATAAATGATGCAACACGAAATAACCGAGAAAAAGCGGCTTTTAAATGAAGATGGTGTTTTGACTGAACCAGGATATGCCAAGAAGTTTCTATTTGAGTATTTAAGAAGTGATATCAAAGCTAATTCTTTAAGGATTAAGGAATGGGACTATTATCTCATAAACAATGATAAGTTTGCATTAGCTCTTACAATAGCTGATAACTCATATATGGGACTTGATTCAGTATCCTTTATAGACTTCAATAATAAATGGCAGCATACAAAATCATTTATGTCGTTTATGACAAAAGGAATAAAAAGTTTGCCGAGCAGCTCATTAAATGGTGACACCATCAGTTCAGGTAAAAGTTACACCATTAAGTTTATTAACGATGTAAAGAAAAGAATTTTATCAGCGCATCTTGATGATTTTATGAAAAATATTCAATTTGATGCAGAAATTGAATTAACTGATGAACCCAAAGAATCAATGGTTATTGCTACACCATATAAAGAAGATAAACTCGCCTTTTATTACAATCAGAAAATTAATTGTATGAAAGCAGAAGGGTTTGTTAAATTTAACGGAAACATTTATGAATTTAAAAAGAATGATTCATTTGCTGTTCTTGATTGGGGTAGAGGAGTGTGGACATATAAAAACACATGGTACTGGGGTTCAGCTTCAGGATATATTGACAATATTCCATTTGGATTCAATATAGGATATGGTTTTGGTGATACATCAGCTGCTTCAGAGAATATGATAATTTACAATGGAAAAGCTCATAAACTTGACAGAGTTAAGTTTGTAATACCAAAAAAAGACGGAAAAGATGATTTTCTTTCACCTTGGAAATTTATTAGCAATGATAACCGTTTCACAATGAGTTTCGAGCCAGTACTTGACAGGTCTTCCTGTACATCACTTGGTATAATAAAAAGCGATCAGCATCAAGTGTTCGGAAGATTTACAGGTGAAGTAGTACTTGATGATAACAAGATAATAAGAGTTAAAGATTTACTTGGATTTGCTGAAAAAGTATTTAATAAATGGTAAAATAGAAATATTGAGGAGGATGATTATGTACAATACTGAAAAAGCATATAAGCAGGCTAAAGAATATTACAAAAGATATGGTATTGACACCGAAAAAGCAATTAAAATATGTGATTCTATCCCTATATCCATTCATTGCTGGCAAGGGGATGATGTAGGAGGATTTGAAAAATCTTCTAAAGACCTTACCGGAGGAATTCAGGTTACAGGGAATTATTTAGGCAAAGCAAGAAATGCAGAAGAATTACGTAATGATTTGGATTTTGCAATGAAATACATTCCTGGAGTTAAAAAAGTTAATTTACATGCTAATTATCAGGAAGCTGAAGATTTTGTTGACAGAGATGAGATAAAACCTGAGCATTTTAAAAAATGGGCAGATTGGGCTGTAGATAGAAAAATAGGACTGGATTTCAATCCTACATATTTTTCTCATCCAAAAAGTGATAATGGGACATTGTCAGCTGTTGACGATAAAATAAGAGAATTTTGGATCAATCATGGTATTGCATGTAGAAGGATAGGTCAGTATTTTTATGAAAGAACAGGAAAAACATGCGTAATAAATCACTGGACTTCAGATGGTTCAAAAGAAGTTCCTCATGATACGCTCGCACCAAGATTGAGGCTAAAAGATAGCTATGACAGGATATTCAAAGAAACTGCGGATGTTAAAGGTGTTGTAGATGGTCTTGAAAGTAAATTATTTGGTATAGGTCTCGAAAGTTATACTACTGGTAGTTATGAGTTTTGTATGGGATATGTAATGAATAAGAAGAAAAATCATATTATTCTTACTCTTGATACAGGACATTATCATCCGACAGAAGTAGTATCAGCTAAACTTTCAGGAATCTTTACATTTCAGAAGTCTTTATTACTTCATGTAAGCAGACCTGTAAGATGGGATTCTGATCATGTTGTATCATTTGATGATGAAACTAAAGCGATTTTTGAAGAATTAGTTAAATTGAATAAATTGAAGAGCACTTATGTAGCTACAGATTACTTTGATGCTTCCATAAATAGAGTAATGGCATGGGTAACAGGACTTAGAAATACAAGAAAAGCAATTCTTGCAGCATTACTTCAACCAAATCACATGCTGACAGATGCAGAAAACAGTAATGATTTAAGTTCAAGACTAGCAATTAAAGAAGAATTTAAATCTGCACCATTCGGTTTAGTGTGGGATTATTACTGCGAGAAAACTAATTCGAAATCTGGTATTGACTGGATTTTAGATATTAAGAAGTATGAGAATGATGTTTTAGTAAAAAGGTAGTAGTTAAACATAATTCTTTTATAAAAGTATATTTCAAAAAACAAGTGGAACCGGTTAAACCGGTTCTACTTGTTTAGCAAAAAATCACTTAAGAGTCTATTTTTAGTTTAATTCAAATATCTTTTTTAAAGACTATTATCAGTAAATCTTGCATAATACATATTTTTTTCATCCATTATAGAATCTTGGAAAGGAGAAAATGTAAAACTGTAACTGTTCGAATTTATGTTAAGAAGGTATTTATCTTCAGGTATGGGACCACACGAAGCGCTGCCTAGTCCTGATTGTTTTAAATCGATATTTACATTTATTAAACCTTCTCTTTTTAATTGATATAAATGATGGCTATTTTCTAATTGATCAGTATTATAATAAGAGGCACTGAAATTGAATGTATTCAGTCCACCAAAAAATATTCCCTGGCCTAATGTATTTTTCAAACTAAACCATCTGGAATCCATTCTATTACCATTTTCCTGAGGCTTTTCGTAATTTTCACTTAACTCTTCAACTAAACCTTCATATATACCGACAACAGTGCTGCTTTTCATGTCTTCGTAACTTTGATGAAAGCCTCTGCCAAACCATTTTACATATTCATATTCATCAGAAATTTGAAATGTTATGCCGAATCTGGGCAGATAAAAATTGCTGTTTTGCTCATCAGGATTCATGAATTTGATAAAGTCATTAAGTGGTTCATATGAAGATTTTACGGTTACTTGTCCATTTGTATAAACAGTATAAGTCGTAATTGTTTTTAATACTGGTTTTTTTGTTGATGAACCAAATACTGATGTTACAGTAAATATAGCTTCCTTTTTATTGCATATGAACTGGACTTTATCAATTCTTTTTTGTAGATTATCAAGTCCATATTCTTTCCATTTCTTTGCGATTTTCACATCATTATCGGTTGGTGCACGATAGAAGTTTTCACATAAGCCTTTACCTAAAATCAGATCATTTCCTTTAAAGTAGTAGGAATATAAGTTGCCATATATTTTAGAAAAAGAAATTTTGAAGTCATCACCTAGAACGATGTAATCTGTTTTGGTTTCGACTGAGACAAGATCATTTCCATCGTAAGGCTTCTTGTATTCGAATTTCTCATCAAGAATAATCTGGCATCTGGTAACTTCAAAACCTTTTTCAGCAAAATCTGTGCTTTCATTGTATTCGAAAAAGAATGTAAGCTGTATATCACCAAAAATATTTGCATCAAAATCAAGAGTATATGATTTTGTTTCTTGTGCAAGTATATTTAAGCTTGAAATATTACCCGTGTGAATTACATCACCATCTTTTGATAATTCGTAATAAACTGCAATATTGGAAGCATCTGCAAAATCTTGCATGTTCTTAATTTTTACTGTATTTGTATGCTTGTCATAATCTATAACTGTTACTGGTTCGTAACACTTCTTTAGTTCAATAAGGCATGCTTTTGGTATTCTATCTGCAGTTGTGTATCCGTCAAGGCAGAAGTTGGAATCGTTTGGAAAATCATTGAAATCACCACCATAAGATATAAATGGAACCATATCATCAGTATATGAAAGTAAACCATGATCGCACCATTCCCATACGCATCCTCCCATTAGTCTTGGATACTTATATATAATGTCCCAATAATCTTTTAATCCTCCTGGGCCGCATCCCATACCGTGTGCATACTCGCAAAGGAAGAAAGGTCTCTTATCAATTTTAGAGCCCTCAATATCAAGGTTTCTATGATTAGTGTACATCTGTGATACAACATCAACAGACTCATCTGATATGGCTCTTTCGAAGTGTATAGGTCTGTCATCAACGCTTCTAATATATTTAATCATCGATAGATGGTTTTTCCCAAATCTTGTTTCATTACCTAAAGACCACATTATAATACAAGGATGGTTCTTGTCTCGCATTACCATTCTTTCAGCTCTACTTATGAAGTGGGGTTCCCATTCAGTTTTATCCGATAAATCATATTCTGGATCATCGTAATAAAAACCATGTGTTTCTATATCAGCTTCATCTATTACATATATCCCATACTCATCACAAAGTTTGTATAAAAAAGGATCATTAGGATAATGAGAAGTTCTTATAGCATTAATGTTATGACGTTTCATCATAATTACATCATTCTTCATAACTTCATTTGATACAGCATGACCAGTTAATGCGTATGTGTCATGTCTATTCGTTCCTTTAATCTTAATGGGGGTATTATTAATCATAAAGACTCCATCATTTATAGAAACAGTTCTGAATCCAACTCTTGTGCTTCGAATATCAGTGATTATACCCTTAGAATCTTTAAGTTGAATAATTAGCGTATATAGATTTGGAGTTTCAGCAGTCCACGGTAATATGCCTTCAATATGAAGATCAATAGAATTATTTGAAGTAGTTTTCGTGAATACGAGTGTGTCTTCTTTATCAAATAAGTCAAAAATTAAAGTAAAATCTTTCGATAGTGTTGTTTCAACTTTGACATACAAATCACAAAGAGTGGTTCTGACTGTGAAATCTGTTATAGAGGATTTGTGTTGCGAAAAGATATAAACTTCTCTGAATATTCCTGAGTGTCTATAAAAATCCTGGCATTCCAAATAACTTGTTGCACTCATTTTGTAGACTTTAACTGCTATAAGATTAGCTCCAGGGCGTGTAAAAGATGTAATATCAAACTCAGAAGGCATATGTGAACCTTGAGAATATCCCACTTCTTTTCCGTTAACATATAGAACAAAAGAGGAATTTACTCCACCAAAATGCAAAACAGTATTACGGTTTTCAAATGCTTTTGGTAGTATAAATACTGTTCGGTATAATCCAACAGGATTCATATCTGGAATATGTGGAGGATCCACAGGGAAGGGATATCTTGAATTAATATAATGCGGAGTATCATATCCTTGCGCCTGCCAAGATGATGGTACAGGTATGATGTCCCAATCTTGGTCATCAAACTCGGGAAGGAAGAAATCTTCAGGAATGTCAAACTCATTTTCTAAAAACGTGAAATTCCATTTCCCATCGAGAGATTTAAAGAAAGGTGATAATCCTCTTATATCTTTTTTTGCATCAGCTAAATCAGAATAAGGAATTGATGTACATCTGGGTTTTAATACTGATTTGCCAATGATACTTACATCTTTATGATATATATTCATCAAAAACCTCCTAAAGTAATTATGCGTATATGCGAAAGGCTGTCTCAAACATTATACTGCTATAATATATTGTTACTAAAAGATAATACACTTTTTATGTGAAAATATTGTGATGATGTAAAATATTATAAGCAAAAATGTATAAAATATTTGATGGTGCTTATGATATAATCTTCTAAAGGTAATAGATATGGTTAAACAAAAAAGAAAAAAGTCAGCAAATGAAAACAAATCAGTAATGGTAATAATTATTATAATAATTACTTTAGGAATTCCTGTTCTTGCTATTTTCATACACAAGTTAAATACTAAGATATCTCCAGAAATTAGCAACTCACCAATTGTGACTTATACTGCAACACAAACAGAAAGTATTGAAATTAGTCCTTTAATTACAAACAAACCTTCTCAGTCAGCTGAACCTGTTACAGATACTCCTACACATTCGGATGTTTTACCAACAGTTAATCTTGATGTTATAGAGATAAGATCTTTGAATACTTTAAAGACATACCTTGATTATCTTTTAGGCTCCAATGAAGGTAAATATGGCTTAAGTTACTATAATATTGATACACAAGAATATATGGGCATAGCAGATACTGAGCTGTATGTTGCTGCTTCCTCTACAAAAGTACCAATGGTAATGTATGTATATAATGCGGTTGAAAAAGGGATATTGTCCTTTGATGATGTAGTTGAGTATAAACAGGAAGATGAAGAATATGGTACAGGGATAATAATAAAAGGTGAGTTTGGTGACACTTATACAATAAAACAATTAGCTGAATATGCTATAACATATAGTGATAACTGTGCTATAAATATGCTAATAAGGGTTTGTGGTGAATGGAATATGGTCAACTATATGAATTCACTTGGTGCCAAAGTTCACTATATAAATCAACGTTGGAAGACCTGTCCATATGATCTTACTCTTTATATAAAAGAATTAATCAGTCTTATCGACAGTAATCCGGACCATTATAATGAAATAATGGAAAATTTAATTGAAAATACTGTTGCATATTATATGTCATCAAAATCCATACTTCCTGATACAATAAAAATAGGTGTAAAAATGGGTATAAATACTACTTTACCTACACTTAATGAAACAATTGCAGTATTTGCAGACCAGACATATATATTATCATATTGCTCTACTGAAATTGTAATTGAAGAATCATCTGAAATTTTGAAACAAGCAAGTCTTGCAATATTTGAGTATGTAAAGAATGGATATACCATTGTTAAGTGGGACGGAACTGTCAGATAGGCAGAAATTGTTAGTGTAAAGAGTTTTGGGAAAAATAATTTATTAACTTAATAAATTAAGAAAAATAGAAAGACAAGCAGCAGTCTTTGAAGAATACCAGTGCGTCAATGCGGGGTAAGCGTTGACTCACTGGTATTTCTTTGTTTCAAGACATGACAATAAGACGCCTTGCCCGCGTCCTCGTCTTTTATGCAGTCTTTTCTGTTACGCATACCCTCCTGAAAGGAAATTGATTTTCTCAGGCCTTCCAAGCCTGGATGTCTCCTTTCCGTAGAACATGTCGAAGATGGAGAAGTCATAA
>JAQVAJ010000050.1 GCA_028690885.1 Clostridia bacterium | reverse complement strand
AAAGTTTTGCTTCCAGAGTATTAGTCCCTCTTTTTGTATGTTTTTTATGCCTTGTAGTTGCTGCAAGTGTATGTGTTATTACTGTTGTTGCTGTTATGAAGATAAATTCTATTCAAACAGAATTGCCATTTCTTAATTTATCAACTCAATCACCAGCTCCAACAGCTTCTGCTTTGCCAACACAAACGCAAGAATCTAATAATAATTCTGCATCTAACAATCAAGAGAACTCTGAAACAATTATTACTTATAGAGATGTGGTTAGGATTGATGTTTTACCTTATGAGGCAGAATCTACAATTATTGAAGCTGTAGAGCATATTTTGCCCTCGATAGCTTATATTAGATGCAGGCAGACATCTGAAGAAGGAACAAATATGTCAGAAGCTACAGCATTAATTATAAGTGACGATGGGTTTATGATTACAGCAGATTCAGCAATAGCAAATTTATGTCATGAAAACAGTAATGAGCTGAAAGAAGGTTCATACATTGAAGTATGTGTTAATTTTGATTATTCTGATCTTTTCTTTGCTAAGGTTATCGGAAGGGATGTAGTAAACAATATTGCTCTATTAAAGATTGATACTGATGTTATACTTCAATTTATTGAATACGGAGATTCTGATAATCTGTTGCTCGGCCAGACAATTTTAGCAGTAGCAAGCGGTAATAATTCCATGAAGGGTAATGTTACAACAGGTATAATCGGAGGGTTGATGTATACTTTTCATGATAAGACAGTTCAAGCTAATATAAAAATTGAGGATGATCTTTATCTAATCAGCACAACTGCTTCAGTGACACAAAATAACAATGGTGGGGCAATAACAAATGCAAAAGGACAAGTAATAGCTTTATCAACCTACTCAGAATTAGAAGATAATGATGGTTTATATAAAGCTATTCCTATAAATAAAATAAAAAAGATTCTTGAGAATCTAGAAATTGAAACATATCATAATAAACAGATGCCTAATTTAGGAATAGGAATTGCTTCAGAAATGGTAGTTATATCTTTTGACTCAGAACAAAATCAAGAACCTATTCATCTTCAAGGTATAAGAATAGACTACATTGGATATGGAACACCTGCTTTCTATTCAGCACTTAAAAAGAATGATATTATTGTCAGCATTGGTGAGGAACCTATAATATCTGTTCAAAATTTCTTTGATATTAAAAATCAATACGCTCCGGGCGAAACAATAGTTTTAACAGTGTACAGATATAATGAGCAGGATGAAAAATATATGGAGATTCCTATTACTATTACCCAGGAAATTGCTAAATAATGAAAAACATTAGTTCAATTATAAAATTATTGAAAACAGAGTATCCTGTTGTAATGTGCACGCTGGATTTTTTTACACCATTACAACTACTAATTTCTACTCAATTGGCTGCACAGTGTACAGATGAAAGAGTAAACCAGGTTACACCTGGATTATTCAATAAATATAAAACTGTTTATGATTTCGCATATGCTGATATTGAAGAACTTGAATCATACATCAGACCAACCGGATTTTATCATAACAAAGCTAAAAACATTAAAGCATGTTGTAAAAAACTCATTGATGAATTTAATGAGATAATACCTGATAATATTGATGAATTGATAACTTTACCTGGTGTTGGAAGAAAAACTGCAAATGTAATAATTGCTGAGGTATTTCATAAACCTGCGATTATAGTAGATACTCATGCAAAAAGATTATCAAACAGAATAGGTTTGAGTGATAACACTGACCCTGACAAGATTGAACAGGATTTAAAGGAAATTTTACCTCCTGAGGAATCTTCAAATTTCTGTCACAGATTAGTTTTTCATGGAAGAAAAGTATGTAACGCAAGAAAACCAAAGTGTGATTTATGCGTAATTAATAAATATTGTAGATATTTTAACCAGAAAAAGATATAATTACTAAAAATTAAACATAAAATATAAATATTAATAAAAATTTAATGTTAATTATTTAGGAACTTTATATAATATGCATACGTCTATTTAAAGAAATGCAATTGCAAAGGTGCTATAAAAGTGAATAGTTTAGTAAAAGAAAAAAATGATATGAAAAAGAAAAACACAAAGGGTTTTGAAAAGAGAGATAAAAGCTCTACAATGCCTTTTATGATACCTAGTATTGCAGGTTTTTTACTTTTTTTCCTCATTCCTTTTTTTATAGTATTATTTTATTCTTTTATAGATAATCCAATAAACAAAGAATTTGTAATGTTTGATAATTATATTTCATTACTTAGGAATCATGCATTTATGCTTTCTTTAAAGAATACTCTTATTTTCTCAGTTATAGCAGTCCCTCTAGCAGTTATAATCCCACTGATCTTAGCATTGTTTCTTGAAAGTAATATACCAGGAAAAAGTATATTCAGAACAGCATTGATAAGTCCTTTAGTAGTACCAGTAGCATCCGTAATCCTTATATGGCAAGTAGTTTTCCATTATAACGGCGTCATAAATGTATTTTTGAATTCAATAGGTATTGATGCTGTTGACTGGTTCAAATCAGATTTTAGCAGACTTGTTGTTGTGTTGCTTTTTTTGTGGAAAAACACAGGTTACAATATGATTTTATTTATGGCTGGTTTAGCTAATATCCCGATAGATGTAAAAGAAGCGGCACTAATCGATGGAGTAGGTCCGGTAAGAAGGTTTTTTAGAATTAAACTTAACTATATGTCATCTAGTATTTTCTTTGTAACAATATTGTCTTTGATTAATTCATTTAAAGTATTCAGAGAAGTTTACCTTTTAACTGGGGATTATCCTTATGAGGGATTATATATGCTGCAACATTATATAAACAACACATTTAGAACATTGGATTACCAAAAACTATCTGCTGCTGCAGTTATAATTTGCATAATAATAACGGCTATAATTGCATTGTTGTTTTACATTGATAATAAATTGGGGAGTAGTGTTGATGAGTAAAATAGGTATGACAAAATCAATGAAAATAAAAAGAGTTATATCAATATCTATTGCATTGGTTATTCTAGCTTTTACTGCAGCTATGTTTATTATGCCTATTGTACTTACAGTAACAAATTCATTTATGACGAAAAGTGAAATAACTGCTAATTATGGGAAAATATTTTCAGAAGGTGGATCATCTGCTGTTTCATCTTACATAGCAGATAAGGTAAATCTGAAAATTATCCCTGATAAAGTCAGTTTTTCACAATATGTTACTGTTTTAGTAAAGAGTCCTCAGTATCTTTTAAAATTTTGGAATTCAATAATACTTGTTGTACCAATTGTCATATTTCAGATAATAATTGCATTAGGTGCTTCATATAGCTTTGCAAGGTATAAAGGCAGATTTAGAAATACAATGTTTTTTATCTATATTGCTCTTATGCTGATGCCTTATCAGGTTACTTTGGTACCAAACTATCTTGTGGCTGACTGGATGAATATTTTAGAAACAAGATGGTCTATAATACTTCCAGGGATATTTTCACCGTTTGCAGTTTTTATTTTGACTAAAACAATGCAGAGAATTCCTTCTTCAATTGTTGAAGCAGCTAAAATTGATGGTGCGAATGAATGGAAAATTTTTAGGAAAGTTTTTATTCCTATGTCTAAAAACGCTATATACTCAGTGGCAATCTTACTGTTTATGGATTATTGGAACATGGTTGAGCAACCACTTATCATGCTGCAAAAAAGTGATGAAATGCACCCGTTGTCTGTATTTTTATCAAAAATAAATGCTGGTGAAATAGGTCTTGCATTTGCTGTAGCAGCCATATATATGGTTTTACCTCTACTATTATTCCTTTATAGTGAAGATAGAGTTTTAGAGGGTGTAGCAAGTTCAAGTGCAATAAAAGGTTAATGGAGGATTTTTATGAAAAAAGATGCATCAAATAGAAGGAATATAGTAAAGAACATAGCTATAATTTTCCTAGCAGTTATGCTTATTCTTACGTTCTTCTCAAATACAATTTTGAATTACTCACTGCCAGAAGTAGCTGTGCAATATCCAATGTATGGAACTATTTCCTCCAGAATAAGAGGTCAGGGTACAGTTACGGCAAATCAAACATATCAAGTATATTTTGATGAATCGAGAATAATAGAAGAAGTTTATTTCAGAAGAGGCGATATTGTTAAGAAAGGGGATATTCTGTATATACTTAAGGATGCTCCGAGTGATGAGCTGAATAATGCAATTAACACTCTTACGACTATGAAGATAAATTATCAGAGAAAGCTTATGGAAAGCACACCTGATTATACTGCTATTCTGGAAGAGATTTCACAATTGAATAAACAGCTCATTGAAGCAAAACAAATTAAGGCTGACCTTAATTCAAACAGAGCATTACTGATTTCTATTCAGACTGAAATTGATTTATTAAATAAGAGTATTTCTGAATTATCTACAAAAAAGACAAATCTTGAAACATATCTAAATTCATTGGAGCCAGACACTTCATTAAGTGAAGATGAATTTTTGGTAGCATTAAGAAATGCTTCTATTGATTATGAGAATGCAAAGACTGCTTTGGATACAGAAAAAGAGAATCTAAAGGAATTGCAGAGAGAATTAGTAAAAATGGCAAACCCATTATTAGTAGCACAAGCTAATTTGGATGCAAAAGTACTGGAAAAAAGTAATTACATAAAAGAAAATCCTTCTACAGATGTACCAACTTCATCTGAAATAATGTCTAAGGAAAATGAGTTGATTGCTGCTGAAAATGCTTCTCCTTCAGATCCTGCTGAAATAAGCAGACTTAGAAACGAACTAAATAGTATGATAGCTAAGTATTTTGAGTATATTCCTATCCAGGAGAGAATAAATCAATATGATATAGAAATTTCAGTGTTAACAGAAGAGTTAAATAATATTCAAAGACAGAGAAATGAAATTAGCACGAATATAGAGATATCTCAAAACAGAATTGATGTATTACAATTTACATTTGAGGATATCGAAGCTGTATATCTTCCTCTTAAAGCGCGTTATGAATATGAAGATATAGAGATAGAGATTCAAGAAGTTAGTAAAACATTATTGGAAAGTCAGGATGAATTACGAATCCTTAGTGAAGAGAAAATTGAAGTTGAAGGAAAAATCATGACAGAATCTGAAGCTGATGAATTGATAGCTGTACTGGAAAAGAGTTTATATGATAAACAGCAATCATATGAGAAACAAAAAGCAGAGGATGTGTTTGATCAGCAATTGAAGCAAATTGAACTTCAAAACATGAAAAGAGAAATTGAAGTTCAGGAAGCTTTAGTTGAAAGATTGAGTGATAAAGTTGAAAATAACACAATAACTGCTCCTGTTAGCGGTGCATTATTGAATATGAGATATGTTGCTGGAGAGAAAACTGAAGCAGGCGGAGTAGCTGCTGAGATAGAAATTAGTGAAAAAGGTTATACAATGAGTTTTTCTGTTACTGTAGAACAAGCAAGAAGAATAAGTGTTGGTCAACAAGCTGAAATTCAGTATTACTATGGCACTACAGCTCCTTATGCTCAAGTAACAGGTATTCAAACTGATTACAATAATCCTCAATCAAGCAGAATAATAGTACTTGAAGTAATAGGAGATAATATATACCCTGGTCAGACTCTTTATGTTGCACTTGGAGAAACTGGAAGAGACTTTGAAACTGTAGTACCAAATAGTGCTGTTCATGAAGACAACAAAGGTAAATTTGTATATATTGTTGAAGCAAAAAACACTCCTATAGGTAACAGGTATATTGCAAAGAGAGTTGATATTCAGGTTATAGCTTCTGACGATAAGAATTCAGCTATATCAGGTATAAGCGCATATGCAAACTATGTTATTACAACAGCTTCAAAACCATTAACAGACGGGATGCAGGTGAGGTTAGTAGAAGAATAGAATGAAATTTAAAGCAAAACTGTCATCAAAAATAGTTGTTTTTATAATTATCTTATCAGTTTTGATAGTATCTTTTATGATATTACTTAACCAGTCAAATAAAATAGTAAAGAACAGGTTTGATCAATTTGGTGCAGAAAGATGGATGAATAATGATTCATTGTTTAACTATGCTCAAATTTCATGTTTTTTCACCTCTGAAACTGGTTTTAGTGAGAATAATATATATTCATTAAGCCGTTCTTACGATGAAAAAATGATGTCTGAGTCAATTTCATCTTCAGAAGGTGGAAGATTATGGCTGCATGCATACAGCGCGAAAGGTTCTGTAAGTGTTGATGCTTCATCAAATATCGCAACAGATGTAACTGCGGTAGCAGGAGACTTTTTCTTTATTCATAATGTTCCATTGATAACAGGTTCGTATTTTAAAGATGATCCTTTAAATAATGATCATATCTTAATTAATGAAACATTAGCATGGCAGCTGTTTGGTTCTTTTGATATTGTTGGAAGAGATATTTATATTTATGATAAGCCTTATTCTATAAGCGGAGTAACAAAAAACGATGGAGATTTAATTAACGATTCTCTACCTCATTTGTACATGCAGTATGATGTTTATAAAGTACTAGATAATTTAGCATATATATCATGTTATGAAGCAATATTGCCTAATCCTATTTCTGATTATGCATTAAATGTAGTTACATCATTATTTTCTTTTAATGAACTAGAGTATGAGATAATACAAAATACTTCACGATTTAATTTAATTAATACTTTTAAAAATTTGATAAATCTGACTGAAAGAAATATTAAGACAAATCGAGTTATATATCCACAATGGGAGAATCAGGCAAGAATTACTGAGCATAAACTAGCATATTTGTTATTGGCTCAAATTATACTTATTTTTCTATTTATATGTACTTTAACAATTATGATAATAATCTACAGAAGTAAGATTAGTTTATTTTTTGAAAATAATAGTTCAAAAATAGTTACTAAAGCTAAAAATTCCAAATTAGCAGATAAGATAAGGAACAAAAGGAGAGAAAGATATGAAAAAAAGAAACTTAGTTAAAACAATGGTAATAGTAGGTCTTGTAATTGTAATGCTATTACAGCTTGTTTCATGTAACAATAAGAAAGGTGCTGAAAAAACTGTTCTTGATCACGTATTTAGAAGGACAGAAATTACTTTACCTGATAATATTCAATCTGTTAATAATATATTAAATGTAGGTGATAGGATTAATATCATTGGTTCAGGATATGATCAGGAAACATATGAAAATTATTATGTATTCTACAGTATAAATCAAGATGGTACAGACCCTCAGGAGCACATGCTTAATCTTAATTTATCCAAAATGGAAGGTTATGAAGGCTCATATATGTCCAACATAATCATGCTTCCTAATGAAAAGTTTCTAGTATCTATTGAAGCATGGGGATCAGATAAGATATCTGGAAACTACAAATCAGATAATTTTCTTGTTATGATGGATTTAGAAGGAAACATCGACAAGAAAGTAAATGTAAGAGAGTTACTTGAAGACCACTTAGACCAGGATTATTTTTATATCAACAATATTGTTGTTGATTCACAAAGCAATATATATATTAATTCTGACCGAACTGTTTTTGTTTTAGATGAGAATTTCAATTTTTCGTTTAAAGTTGAACTTAATGAAAATTCATGGCTTAACAGACTGTTTGTTTATTCAGATGGTAAAATTGCAGCTGCAATTAATTCTGAAGGAAGTGAAGGATATGAAACAAAATTAAAAATTCTTGATCCTGTAGAAAAAAAGTTTACAGATGAAATAGAAATTAATGACCACCTAATGAATAATATATATAGCCTTTTCACCGGTAAAGATGGTAATATTTACTATTCAACCCAAAGCGGTATATATGGATATGATCCAAATACTAATGAAAGTAATGAAATATTGAACTGGATTAATTCTGATATTGAGAATCCTAATGTAGGTATGATTTCAGCAATTTCCGAAAAAAAGTTTGTTTGTGTCGGCTATGAATATGATACAACTACATGGATGAGCAGTTATTATCTTATGATGCTTGATTACATACCACCAGAAGAGGTTACACCGAAATATATAATTACTCTTGCAACTGCATACAGTTCATATGAAATAAGAAGCGCAGTAATCAAGTTTAACAGGAAAAGTCAAGAATATCGAATTCAAATAAAGGATTATATGGA
>JAQVAJ010000049.1 GCA_028690885.1 Clostridia bacterium | reverse complement strand
AAAGTGCTGGACAACAAGTATCCTGCATCTGAGATATTCGAATTCATCAAAGGATTCAAACTGACCAAGACCGATGCCAAATACATAAATACAACAAAATACACTGATTTCATAGATGCCCTGTCAGGCATATTAAACCTCCCCCTTACAAACTACTACCTTACTCAAAGGCAGGTAAAAGGGATACAGGACTACAAATTGTGATTGAAAACTGAACTCTTAACAGTGTATTTTTAATGCTACTCTCATCATTATTAAATACTTAAGGACAAAGACAGGTATTACCTCTTATAATGTATACAAATTACCCTCCGTCAATATTCTGTTAAATTAAATATTTTTTGTAGGGAAAAATAAAAATATTCACAATTAATACATTGCATCAACAAGAATTACACAATATCACACCTGCTTTATGCTATATTGTGATTAAACAATGTATATTATTCAAAATGAATGAATAAAATTTCTTTTTTTCATACTTGCATTTTTTTTTAATGCTGATATAATTAGTGGCACTGTAAAGAGGCGGTTTTACCTTGGTGTTAAACAAACAGGCAAAAAGCCTATACGATCTAAAAAAAAGCAATTATCTGACTAACAAGAACTTCTTTGAAAAGTTCCTGGAGAGACTTGGCAAACCTTTCGACGATTATCTTGAAATAAATATAAAGAATTCTGAATTTTATACAATAAACTATCTCGATAATCATATCGGATTCTTTTCTATACTTGAAGAAAAGTACTTAACCTCATTTTATATACCAGATTCTCTGCTTTCTCATGGACACGAGATCTTCAAACTTATATTATCTATGTTTGACGTTGAACTTATGCTTGTAACAAGCTTTGATGAAATTAGTTTATGTCTGGTAATGGACTATGTCAGTAAGATTAAAACACACTATATTTACTTTAAATTAAATTCTCTACCTGTTCGAAAAGCTGAATACTCGTCTAAAAATTTCAGAAAAGCTGAAATAGAGGATATTCCATCAATAAAAAAATACACACAGAATTTCATAGATGGTCACGAAGAAAGAATTTTAAAGAACCAGTTATTTATTTTAGAAGACGATAATAAATCATTCCTCGGTCTTGCAGTTATGATACCCCATTCCATACAAAAGGGAATATGTAGCTTTGGTATATACGTAAGAGAGGAATCAAGGAATATAAGCGTTGGGAGAAGTATGTTGTTGCACATAACAAAAGAGGCAGAAAAAATGAACTACACCCCCCGCTGTGCATGTCCTTTGAGTAATGATATTTATAGGAAAACATTGGAAAGCGGAGGGTTTGTAAGCGAATCTAGACTATTTATTGCTTATCTAAGGCAATAAAACAATTATTGTTAATTTGTCAACAAATTAACAAAATACAGGCACTTACATAATTATTTTACTAAAACTAACGTAAATATGTTAGTTTATATTTCTGTATATAATTTTAAATTTTTACTACTGATAAAATGTACTAATAACAAGAATATTTTTATTTTATTTGAGATTTTGTTTCATTTAATGTTGACATATCAATTTCAATGCATTATAATTCATAATATAATTTTGATATTATCACCTAGTATCAAATAGTGGTTTTACCAAATGACTTGGTAAAAGGGTCTGAAGGGATTCGGAACAAAGTATAAAGATAAATTAAATAAAAGAGATTACAACTTTTTTAAGCATTTGGAGGCAAATGATGTATGTTAATTTACTCAAAAATACTCAGGTCATTACAAACGGAATGGATAAGTGCTTACAGAGGAATCAGGTGCTATCATCAAATATAGCCAATTCCGAAACTCCAGGGTATAAAGCTAAAGACGTATTTTTAAACATTTTAGAACCAGTTACACCTGAAGGAGTCATCAGATATTCTATTACTGAAAGAACTGACGTAGAAGCTAAGGAAAATGGAAATACCGTCGATATTGGAAAAGAGATGACCTCTATTGTTGAGAATGTTTTAGAGTACAACGCACTTGTAAATGCGTTGTCGAAAAGTATTAAAAGCATGGAATATGCTATAGAAGATAGGAGGTAATGACAATGGCTAATATCGCAGCATTCAACATCAGTTCACAAGCCCTTTCAGTATATCAGACTAAAATGGACCTGATTGCTCAGAATATTGCTAATGCTGATACCATTCAGACAGATACAAATGAGCCTTATCAAAGAAGAGAAGCTGATTTAGTACAGAAAAAACTATTTGGTGCAGTATTTGAAGATGTAAAAGAAAATAAGGAAGTATTAAGTGTTGCTATTTCCAGCATTAAGGAAGATGAAACACCTTTCAAACTTGTTTATGATCCAACAAACGAGTTCGCTGACGAGAATGGATATGTAACAAAATCAAATGTCGATGTTACAAAGGAAATGATGGACCTTCTTTCGGCAAGCAGAGCTTATGAGGCTAATCTGGTCGCTTTCAATACAACAAAAAGCATGATTACCAAAGCTACTGACATACTCTAATTCAATATTCCATAAAAGAGGGGGACAAAAATGGCTATTCAAAGCATTAGTGGTATATCTCAGATACAAAACATCCAGCAATTAACGGATATTTCAAAAAACAATCTGAACCAAACATCAAAAACACAATTCAATGAAGTGTTCGACAATCTCATAAAAAATATGGTGGAAGCTGAAATAAATACTGAAAACAGTTTAAATATGTTAGCATCAGGCGATATTGCAAGCATAAGCAAAGCCATAGTCGGATTAGCAGAAACCGATTTGACAATCAAATTCACAATGGAAGTTCGTAATAAATTAGTAGATGCATATAAAGAAATGATGCAGATGCAGGTATAGAGGGATAAAAAATGTCAGAATCTATCAAGTCTATTTTATCAAAAATTAAAGGCTTTTGGTCTGGTCTTGAAAAAAAGAAAAAGAGCAGCATTATACTGATGGGTATCCTTTTTGCAATTGGTTTATCTGTACTACTTATACTTTTTACAAGAACTACATATACTGTTATGTATACTGGATTGGACGTTTATGAAGCTGGTGAAATTTACACTAAGCTGACTGATCTTGGCGCAGATGTCAAACTTAAAAACAATACAACAATCTTAATAAATGAAACACAGGAAGATAAGTTCAGAATGACCCTCGCAACTGAGGGTTATCCTAGAACAGGATTATCTTATGACATATACACTGACAATGTCAGTATGGGAATATCAGAATCAGAAAAACAGACATATATATTATTTCAACTTCAGGACAGACTTCAAAACACCATAAAGACTTTGAAGGGAGTAAATGGAGCGGTAGTTACAATAAGTAAGCCTGATGAGACTCTTTTTGTTCTTGAAAGTCAGAAAAAACCAATAACAGCAGCTGTTGTAATAGATGTTGCTTCAGGATATTCATTATCTTCTGCTAATGTAAAAGCAATTGAACATCTAGTAGCAAAAAGCATTTCAGGATTATCAAATGAAAATATAACCATAATTGATACTCAGATGAATGTATTAAACAGAAAATCAGATAGCGAAATTGGAACCGCTTCAGAAAAATATGAACTTCAGAAATCACTTGAAAATGAAATAGAAAACAAGGTTATATCCATTATTGAACCGGTTTTCGGATTTGGCAACGTCAAAGTTGCAGCAAGCATAAAAATGGACTACAGCAAAATATCTGAGCAGAAAACAGAGTTTACTCCGGTAAACGATGAAGACGGTATACCCTATTCAATAACAGAAAAAAAAGAAACAGTTATAGACAGCCAAAGTGCGACACTTGATAACGATAACGATACAATTCTTGGAAGTGAAGCCACTTCTTCAGAAACAGTTACTCAGCTTTATGTGAATCAGAATACTACATCAATTGAACATGAAAATGGTGTAATAGATGATATAAAGCTTTCTATAATGATAAACAGCCCGGGAGTAACAGATGATATGCTTACAAATATTCAGAAAATGGCTGCAAATGCAGTAGGAGGCAGTGAAACGGACATAATTGTTCAGGCAGTCGAATTTGCAATATCTAATGATGTTGATGATGCTCTTTCAAATGCAGTTGTAAACACTGCAAATGTAAGCTTTTTACTAGATCCTGACTTTATACTTAAATCGGTAATGATAATTACAATGTTTGTTTTGGGGCTTATGATAATTACAATCCTCAAAAAGGGATTGGCAAAAACTAAAAATCAGACAGCTTCTACAACTAGAGCTAAATATGAAAGCCTTGACCTTGAACAACTCGGCCAAAAAAAGAATCCTGAAGATGATTACCGTAGCGAAATAGAAAAATATGTAGATAAAAATCCAGAAGGCGTAGCCGATATATTGAAAAAGTGGATTAGCGAGGATTAGACATGCAGGATATTATGAATTCTACTTACAAAATATCAGGAAAAGAAAAAGCTGCATACTTGCTGATTATGCTTGGCAAAGGTCAGGCTTCAAAAATTATGAAGTATTTTAACGAAGATGAGATTAAAACAATTACCTTCGAGATAGTTAATCACAACACCATTGACAAAGAAGAAAGAATGATGATACTCCAGGATTTCTATAACTCCTGTTTGGCAAAATCATACATAGACAAAGGAGGCGTTGATTATGCAAGAGAAGTACTTTATGAAGCAGTCGGACCTCAAAAAGCAATGGAATTAATTACAGACATGATGGATCTTGAAAAATCTAAACCTTTTGATTTCATGAAAGATATTGATCCTGTTGAAGTATTCAATTTCATCCAGTATGAAAATGATCAGACAATTGCTTTCATTTTATCTTACTTGAAAAACAGCCAGGCAGCCTCAGTATTGGCAATGCTGCCTAGAGAAAGACAGGCCAATATTTCTGTAAAAATTGCTCTTATGGATAAAATTTCTCCCGATATCATAAAAGATATTGAGAAAGTAATGGGAGAAAAGTTTACAAGATCGGGCATACAGACATATACAAAAACTGAAGGTGTGGAAGTACTGGTCAATATTCTTAACGCAGTTGACAGGAGTACTGAAAAACAGATATTTGAAATGCTGGAAGAAGAAAACGATAATCTTGCAAATGAAGTCAAGAAAAGAATGTTCGTATTTGAAGACATCATTAATCTTGGCAACAAGGAAATTCAGAGATTCCTTTCCGAAGTTGATACAAAAGACCTTTCCGTTGCTCTTAAAACTGCAACCGAAGAACTTAAGGAACTTATACTTAGGAACCTTTCCAAGCGTGCAAAACAGATGGTAACAGAAGAAATGAATCTTTTAGGACCAGTAAGATTAAGCGAAGTAGAAAAAGCGCAACAAGCTTTGGTTAGTGTCATAAGGGCACTTGATGAAAAGGGCGAAATATTAATAAGAAAGACTGGAGACGACAAAATAATTGACTAGGAAGATATCTAAAGAAACAGTAAACATAACCGATAATATAAGTAAGGAAGGTGAATAAATGAGTGATTTATACAAAAGTTCAGATGTAGTTTTGATGAATAGTAAGTATTATATTAGTTTCACTGAATCCAAACCAGAAGCAATTAGTTTAAACAGCTTTGAAGAACATCAGCTAAACGATTCTGATGACAATGAATCATACCAAATTGCTGATCAGATAATTCGTAATGCTGAGCAGGAGGCTGCAAAAATACTTAGCGAAGCTAAAATCCAAGCTGACAACATCCTAAAGCAGGCAAAAACCCAAAAAGAAGAACAGTTCAGTAATGGATTCGCACAAGGTATAGAGGAAGCAAAAAAACAGTATGCTGAACAATTGAACAACTTAAATGACGCACTAAATAACACCTTAACTGAAAAAAAGGAAATAATAGATAATACAGAAAGCCAGTTAATTGATCTGGCTGTCAATATTGCTCAAAAGATACTACACGAGAAAATTTCCCTTTCTGAAGAAAATATTAAGAAGTATTTTGAAAATGCTATAGAAGATATATTGAGGAACGATTTTGAAGTAATATGCGTAAGACTTAATAAATATAACATAGAAAAATTCTATCCAGACTGGGAAGTTGAGAAATATATGCTTAACATTAAGCATGATGCAAGACTGGACAACTCTTCATGCATTGTCGAGACTGAAACCGGAGATATTGATATAAGCGTATTTACTCAGCTTAATGAAGTATCAAGGAAGTTAGTGAATGTTAAATAGATGGAAAAAATCAATCTAAATAAGTATTTTGATAATGTTGAAAATACTTTCTGCTACAGAACTTATGGTGAAGTTAAAAAAATCATAGGTTCAAGCATTGAAAGCAGTGGACCAAGAGCAGAAATTGGTGAAATCTGCATGATATGCAAAAAAAATGATGATATTAATAATAGCATATTAGCAGAGGTCGTAGGATTTAATGAGAAAAAAATCCTGCTTATGCCATTTAGTGATATTAAGGGCATTAACAATGGAGACAGAGTTTATGCAACAGGACAGCAGTTAAAAGTCAAAGTCAGCGATAAGCTTGTAGGAAAAGTTCTTGACGGACTGGGACGCCCCGTTGACTCTTCTGATATTACAGATTATGAATACAGGGATGCATACGCAGACTCCCCTAACCCTTTTAATAGGAAAAGGATTTCTGAACCTTTACCTTTGGGTATAAAAGCTATTGATTCCCTTATCACATGCGGTAAAGGACAAAGGCTAGGTATTTTTTCCGGTACAGGCGTTGGGAAAAGCACATTACTGGGAATGATTGCAAGAAATTCCTCTGCTGATATTAATGTAATAGCACTTGTAGGAGAAAGAGGCAGAGAAGTTAATGATTTTATAGAAAAAGACCTTGGAAAAGAAGGACTGAAAAAATCAATCGTTTTGGTAGCAACTTCAGATCAACCCGCAATAATACGAATAAAATGTGCATTAGCGGCTACTGCAATTGCTGAATATTTTAGAGATAAAAATAAAAATGTCCTTCTTATGATGGACTCCTTAACAAGATTTGCCATGGCTCAGCGCGAGGTAGGGTTAGCAGCCGGAGAACCGCCTGTAGCAAGAGGATATACTCCTTCAGTACTATCTGTTCTTCCCCGTTTACTGGAAAGAACCGGATATAATGATCAATCATGTATAACAGCAATATACACTGTTTTGGTTGAAGGTGATGAAATGAATGAACCGATTTCAGATACTGTAAGAGGCATTCTTGATGGACATATAGTATTATCAAGAGCTATAGCCTCTAAAAATCATTATCCCGCTATTGATGTGCTAAATAGCATAAGCAGGGTTATGCCTGATATTATAGATAAAAAACACTATAATGCAGCAATGAATACCCGAAATCTAATGGCGACATATGAAAATTACAGAGATCTAATATCTATCGGAGCATACAAAGAAGGAAGCAATAAGGAGATTGATCAAGCAATAAAGAACATAGATAATATTAATGGTTTTTTAAGGCAGGATACTAAAGAAACCGCATTATACGAAGATACTATATCTTCACTTGAAACACTGATTATTTAGAAAGAGAGACAATGAAAGCTTTTAAATTTTCCCTTCAGGCAGTACTTGATAATGCAAACAATATAAAAGATGAGTGTTCATTAAGATTGAAGGAAGCACTTGATAATTTAAGAGCAGTTGAAAATTTAAAAGATTTGCATATAAATATGTTGAAAGATAATGAAGCAAAATTATTAAAAGATTGCAATAGCATAACCTTCAGAGAAATCAAAATCTATATGGAAGAGTTAGCAGTAAAAATCGAACAGATGAACAAAGAAATAGAAAAACTTACCACTATTAAGGATCAAAGACTTGAGGAATTAAAACAAGCAAAAATAACTTGCTCTGCTTATGAAAAAATCCGAGAAAAGAAATATTCACTGTACCTTGATGAAATCAGGAAATTTGAAGAAAAGCAGATAGAGGAACTTATAAACTACAACTATATAGCAAAGGCGGAATAGTAAGGTGAAGAAGAAAAAAGATGATGTTGATTTAATTGAAAATGATTCAGTGAATAATGAGGATAAACCTTCTAAAAAATCCCGTATCCCACTTTTTAAGAAAAAAAACAAGGATACTGACAATGACGAAGTACCTGATATTCAAGATAAAGATAATGATGATAAAGATACTTCTAAAAAGAAAATAAAAATACCTGTTAAGCAGATAATAATAATTTTAGGCATTTCAGTTGCAGCATCTGTTCTTTTAATATTCATATTCGATTGGACAGGA